>JBEAXD010000078.1:0-4329 GCA_041159995.1 Actinomycetota bacterium
GGGTCAAGGACCCCCGCGGCGACCGACCGTCACGGCCCTGGGGTGAGGCGCTACTTGACCTCGACGGAGGCGCCGGCCTCCTCGAGCTGCGCCTTCGCCTTCTCCGCGTCCTCCTTGGAGACCTTCTCGAGGACGGGCTTGGGGGCGCCGTCGACGAGGTCCTTGGCCTCCTTGAGGCCGAGGCTCGTGAGGGCGCGCACCTCCTTGATGACCTGGACCTTCTTGTCGCCGGCGGCCACGAGGACCACGTCGAACTCGTCCTGCTCACCACCCGCGGCGGCGGCCTCGCCGCCACCACCGGCGGCCGGGGCGGCCGCGACGGCCACCGGAGCCGCGGCGGTCACGCCGAACTCGTCCTCGAAGGCCTTCAGGAACTCGTTGAGCTCGAGGACCGTCATGCTCTTGAAGACGTCCAGGAGTTCGCTGGTGCTCATCGCCATGGTGTTGCTCTCCTTGCTGGTGTGATCTCGACGGATCTGGTGGATCGCGGACCGGGACCGGCCCACGGGGAACTCGGGCTACTCGGTCGCCTCGCCGTCGGCCTCGGCGGCCGGCTCCTCGGCGGGCGCCTCGGCCGCCGGGGCCTCGGACTCGGGCGGGGCCTCGGCCGCCGGGGTCTCGGCGACCGCGGCCTCGGGCTCGGGGGTCTCGTCGGCCGGGGCCTCGGCCGGCGGGGCGGCCTCGCCGGCGGCCACCCGCTGGTCGATGAGCGCCTTGACGCCGTAGGCCACGTTGCGGGGCAGGGCCTGGAAGAGGCCGGCGGCCTTCACGAGCGGGGCCTGGAAGGCAACGGCGAGGCGGGCGAGGAGCTCCTCGCGGGGGGCGACCTCGGCGAGGGCGTCGACCTCGGCCGGGGTGATGAGTCGGGAGCCGAGCAGGCCACCCTTCACCACGAACGCCTCGGTCGACTTGGCGAAGGCCTTGAGGGCCTTGGCCGCGAGGACGGCGTCGCCCTTCACGAAGGCGATCGCCGTCGGGCCCTCGAGCATCGGGACGAGGTCGGCGGCACCGGCCTCGGTCGCGGCCCGCCGGGCGAGCGTGTTCTTGAAGATCTTCAGTTCGGTGCCGGCCGGGCGCAGCGCGGCGCGCAGCTCGGCGATCTCGGTGACCGTGAGGCCGCGGTACTCGGTGAGGACGGCCGCGTCGGCCTCCTCGAGGCGCTCACGGATCTCGGTGACGGCGGCGACCTTCTCGGGCCTGGCCATGTCGTGCTCCTGGTGGTCTCGGTCTGGTGGTCCCGGGCGGATCGGCCCGGGACGACGAACGGGGTGCCTGTCGCGCGTACGCAGCGAGAGACACCCCGGGTTCGGGAGTCGCCTCGTCCGGCGGGGCTCGATGCCCCATTACCGCCCCGGATGGTGCCGGGGTGACCGGAGGTCTGCGGCGCAGATCGGTTGTAGGGAGCGGGACCTTAGCCCGCCGTGGCGGCCGACGCCTCTCCGAGGAGGTCCTTGGTCCGGGTGGGGTCGAGACGGAGACCCGGCCCCATGGTCGAGGAGACGCTCACGCCCTTGATGTAGCGGCCCTTGGCCGAGGCCGGCTTGGCCCGGAGGACCTCGTCGACGATGGCCTGGTAGTTGCCGAGGAGGGCCTCGGTGGAGAAGGAGACCTTGCCGATCGGCACGTGCACGTTGCCGTACCGGTCGGTGCGGTACTCCACCCGGCCACCCTTGAACTCGGTGACGGCCCGGCCCACCTCGGTGGTGACGGTGCCGGTCTTCGGGTTCGGCATGAGACCCCGGGGGCCGAGGGCCCGACCGAGCTTGCCGACCTGGGCCATGAGGTCCGGGGTCGCGATGGCGAGGTCGAAGTCCATGAAGCCGCCCTCGACCCGGGCCACGAGGTCGTCGGCCCCGACGATGTCCGCCCCGGCCGCCTCGGCCTCCCGAGCGGCCTCGCCCGCGGCGAACACCGCGACGCGGATGGTCTTGCCGGTACCGGCGGGAAGGCTGACCGTGCCGCGGATGGCCTGATCGGCCTTGCGGGGGTCGACGCCGAGGCGGAAGACCACCTCGACGGTCTCGTCGAACTTCGCCTTCGCGAGCGTCTTCACGCGGGCCAGCGCCTCGGCGGGCTCGTGGAGCTCGTCCCGATCGACCTGGGCGGCCGCGTCCGTGTAGTTCTTGCCGTGCTTCGCCATGGTGGCTCCCTCGTTGGTCGAGCCCGGCGGCGAGGTCATCCGCGCGGGCGATGTGGGTGGATCAGTCGACGACGTCGAGACCCATGGAGCGGGCGGTGCCCGCCACCTGCGCGATGGCGCCCTCGATGTCGATCGCGTTGAGGTCGGGCATCTTCTGCTCGGCGATCTGGCGGACCTGGGCCGCGGTGACCGTGCCGGCCTTCACGACCGGGGTCGTGGAGGAGCCCTTCTCGATGCCGGCCGCCTTGCGGAGCAGGAACGGGGTCGGCGGGGTCTTGAGGACGAAGGTGAACGAACGGTCCTCGTAGACCGAGATCTCGACCGGCACGACGGTGCCGCGCTGGTTCTCGGTCGCCGCGTTGTAGGCCTTGCAGAAGTCCATGATGTTGAGACCGTGCGGACCGAGCGCGGTACCGACCGGCGGCGCGGGCGTGGCCGCCCCGGCCTCGATCTGGATCTTCACGACTGCTGCGAGCTTCTTCTTCGCCATGGGGATTCCCTCGTGTGCCTAGAGCTTGGCGACGTCGGCGATCTCGAGCTCGACCGGCGTCTCACGTCCGAAGATGTTGACGAGCACCTTGAGCTTCGACCGATCGACGTCGATCTCGTCGATGACCCCGTTGAAGTCGGCGAAGGCGCCGGTGACGACGCGCACCTGCTCGCCCTTCTCGAACTCGAACCGGGGACGGATCTTCTTCTCGGGCGCCGGGCCACCGACGGGGCCGCCACTGCCGAGGGTCTCCTCGACCTCCCGCCGCGAGAGCGGAGAGGGCTTCGCACCGTTGCCCACGAAGCCGGTGACGCCGGGGGTGTTGCGCACGGCGCCCCAGGTCTCGTCGTCGAGGTGCATCCGGATGAGGAGGTAGCCGGGCCAGACCTTCTTCTGGACCACGACCTTGCGACCGTTCTTGAACTCGATGACGTCCTCGGTCGGGATGACGACCTCGTGGATGCGCTCCTCGACGTTCAGGGCCTTCATGCGGGTGGAGAGGTTGCCCTTCACCTTGTTCTCGTAGCCCGCGTACGTGTGCACGACGTACCAACGACCGGGACGGTCGTACGGGCTGGGCTCGATCTCGACCTCCTCCTCGTCGTCCTCGTCGAAGACGGCGACGAGTTCGGCGTCGGCCCCGAGCACCGCCGCGTCGGGTCCGTCGGCGCCGTCGACGGGCGCGGTCGGGTCGGGCACGGTGGACGCGGGGGCGTCCGACGCGGCGGTCTCCGTCGAGGGGGTGGTGTCGTCGGTGAGGAAGTCGTTCATGTCAGCTGCCGTAGAGGTTGAGGACGAACTTCGCCGAGGCCCAGTCGAGTCCGAAGATGAGCGAGGTCATGATCACCACGACGATGACCACGATGATCGTCGAGTTGATGACCTCCGGCTTGGTCGGCCAAGCCACCTTCTTGAGTTCGCCCCGGACCTCCCGGAAGTACTCGCCCGGCGAGGTGCGCTCCTTCTTCGTGACCGGCGCGGCCGGACGACGCTCGGGGCGCGACGGCTTGTCGGCCCCCTGCTTCGCCATCATGCGCTTGGTCTCGCGGTTCACCGGTGCGCCTCTCGGGTGGGTGCGACGTCGGGTGGTACGGGTCGTGGTCTGGAGCAGGGCAGGAGGGACTTGAACCCCCAACCGTCGGTTTTGGAGACCGAAGCTCTGCCAATTGAGCTACTGCCCTCCGGGCACCCTGGGGGCCGGGCGTCGGATGGTAGCAGCGGGGCCCGGGAGGGCGCCCCTCGGGATCGCCGGCCGGTCGGCACCCCGACCCCTCCGAGCACCGACGCCCCGGACCCGGTGACCGGGTGGAGCGGCCGATCGCCGGCCGGACGCGACGGGACCCGGGGGCGGGATCGCTCCCACCGCCGGGCCCCGACGTGACACCTCGTCGATCGGACGACGCCTAGCGGGTCTCCTTGTGGAGCGTGTGCTGACGCTCGTGGCGGCAGTACTTCTTCATCTCGATCCGCTCGCGGTCGTTGATCTTGTTCTTCTTGGTGATGTAGTTCCGCCGCTTGCAGGACTCGCAGGCGAGCGTCACCTTGATGCGCTTGTCACTGGCCATCGTTCGTCATCCCCTACTTGATGATGGAGGTGACGCGACCGGCACCGACCGTACGCCCACCCTCACGGATCGCGAACCGGAGACCCTCCTCCATCGCGATCGGGTTGATGAGCTCGACCGTCATCTCCGTGTTG
>JBEAXD010000146.1:0-4584 GCA_041159995.1 Actinomycetota bacterium
TCGTCACCGTCGAGCTGGTCCATGGCGGCGGCGATGCCGCGGGCGACCTCGCCGTTGGGCGCGTTCTTGGCCTCCGGGCGGTTGATCGTGACGACGAGGACGCCGTCGACGACCTCGGTGAGGACTGCCGCTTCGGACATGCACGCTCCTGGTGGGATGGAGGACGGACCGGCGGACGACCGGCCCGCCGGGTGGAGCCGGAATACTCCCCCCGGACGCCCCGACGCGGCCAATCCGCGGGCCCGGGCGGTCCGGGCCCGATGCGGGTCAGTGGTGGATGAGCTCGACGCCGGGCCGCCGGTGCCACGAGAACGTCCGGGCGTCGAGCGCCGCTGGCGTGCCGTTGATCGCGACCCACCGCAGGGCGGGCGCCCGAGCCAGGAGGTACTCGATCCCGGCGGAGGTCACCGCGGTGTCGGCCACCGACAGCCAGGTCAGGCTCGGGATGCGGGCGAGCGCGACGAGCGCGTCGTCGGTGATGGCCGTACCCCGGACGCTGAGCCGCCACAGGTGTGCCAGATCCGCGAGCGCCACGACCCCACTCGTCTCGAGGCGGGTGAAGGAGAGGCTCAACCACTCGAGGTCCGTCAGCCCGGCGAGGACCGGCGCCGACACGTCGGTGACGTAGGTCCCGAAGAGGTCGAGGACCCGGAGCCCCGTCAGCCCTGCGATGTGCCGCAACGCCGGATCCCCGACCGTGCAGTCCATGAGGACCAGCTCGTCGAGTGCGTCCGGGGGCCACTCGGCGAACGGCGCGAACCGACCGGGCTCGACCAGTCCGCGTGCGACCCGGAGTCGCGCCGAGCGTGCCGCCGGGACCGATACGTCGAACCGGGCGCTGTATCGGGCGAGCACCTCCTGAGCATCGAGGTGCACGGAGCGCCGGCGGCTGACGATCTCGACCGAGCCGATCGCTCGGCCGGGACCGAACCGCAGCAGCCGAGGCGGCCTGGGCGCCGGGGCGACGTCCGGGCCGGGCGTCCGCCGGGCGGCGAACGCGGAGTGGTCGGAGGATCCGTCGGATGAGTGCGTGGAGGTCGTCATGACCGCCGGATGATGGACGTCATCGGAGCGGTGTCAAGGACCGTGCCGCCGCTCGGACCCCGTAGGGGTCCGAGAAAAATCCTCCGGTTCGCCGGTGACGGGCGGTGGGCCGGGACTCAGGTGGTCGCGGCGATGCGGCGCAGCATGACGCTCGGCGCCGACTCGTACCACTGGGCCCGACCGCACTGCGGGCTCGCGTAGGTCAGCCCGAAGCCGGCGCCGTCGTGCGCCTTGTACATCTTGAAGACCATGTACGGACCGGTGTTCCAGTCGCTCGCCGTCGCCGTCCCCACCGTCGCGCCGGTGGCCGGGTCGTGCACGCCCCTGAACCAGTCGGTCACGTCGCCCTGGAGACGCGTGGCCCGCTGCGTGTCGGTCAACTTGTACCCGCCGTACGGGAGGCACGACGCCGTCCCCGCCTCGGTGGCCCAGATCCGCTTCGCCGAGTCACCGTTCGCGTTCATGACCTGGCGGACCCAGTGGGTCGCGCGGAAGGCGCTCGACCACACGACGGTCGGCGGGCCTGCGTTCGACGTCGTCGAGTGCGTGTCGTGCGGGTGCATGCCCACCGCATCGAAGAGACCCCGGCCGCCGGCCGCGTAGACCCATGCGAGGAAGGTCGCGGGATTCTCGGTATCGGTCGTCGCAGCCGCCGGTCCGTTCACGCCGCCCGGTGACAGGCCGCCGAGGATGATCGGCACGGTCGTGGCCGAACGGATCGCGAACGATGCACGTGCGAGGAGCGCCGTGTAATTCGCCGGATCGACGCCGGACCAGAACTGCTCGTTGTTGGGTTCGTTCCAGATCTCGAACCCGCCGATCGTGCCCGGATTCGCAGCGACGAGACGGCCGGCCGTCTGCCCGGCCCACGTCGCCCACTGCTGCTGCTCGGCCGCGGTGAACGCGCCGCTCGATCCGGACGGGCGGTAGGTCATCGTGAGGACGACCCGGAGCCCGACGCGCCGCGCCTGGGCCACCCGTGCGTCGCAGTTCGTGATCGTCGTGTACGACGACGGCGAGCAGTCCATCCGCGCCCAGCCGACACCCGTGGCCGCGACCCGGTTCCAGTACCCGGTCTCGTCGAGGCCCGGCACCACGTAGGGGGTTCCGGTCGCGATGCCGAGGTTGGCCGATGCGTTCCGCCACGTCGGTGCGACCACGACGCTCGCCGGGGACCGGCCGGCACCGTTGGCCGCGAGGAGCCGCACCCGGCAGCTCAGGGTCGTGTCACATCCCGCCGGGAGCACGAGCGCGCTGGTCGTGAGCGCCGGGAGCAACGAGGTGGTGGTCGAGGGCCAGGTCACCCCGCCGTCGGTCGATACCTGGGCGAGGAGGTCCGTCTGGGGCAGACCGCCGGTCGAGCTCGGCGCACCCCACTGCACGTGCGCGACCCGCGAGCCGCGGTACGCGGTCACGACCGGGGCGCGCGGGGCGCTCGGCGGACGCCACAGGGAACTCACCGGACTGCTCGCGGGGCCCGGCCCGGACGAACTCATCGCGATGACGACGTACCGGCACCCGCCCCGAGCGGTCGCAACGGCGAGGCACGGCACCGCTCGCCGGCCCGCGACCGTGCCGAGGTCGGCCGGCGCCGAGTAGGCGCTCCAGGTCGCACCGGCGTCCGCGGTCTGCGAGACCCGGTACTGGTACCCCGTGATGGCCACCGAGGTCGTCGGCGCACTCCACTTGAGGTTCATCCGGTTGATGAGCACCGGCGTCACGGTCATCGCCGAGGGGGCGCTCGGGAGTCCGGCCGCGGCGGTCGTCGTCGTGACCGTCGCCGCGTGCGCCGCCGCAGGTCCGACCGTCGCGGTCAGTCCGATGGCGAGCAGGGGCGTCACCACGTTCCGGAGTCGGCTGGAACCACGCACAGTGGCCACAGGCTACGGAACCGGACAGTCCGCCCGCAACGTCGTCGGGCGGTCGTGCGGCCACCCGGAGCGGTCGGGCCGCCGACGCCGCGCCCGGGGGATCAGACGAGGCGCTCGGCGGCGACGAGGCGGTTGGCGACGACGTCGAACTCGTCGGCCGGCACGGGCCGGCTCACCCAGTAGCCCTGCGCGTGGTCGCACCCCATCCGGTGCAGCGCCGTCCACACCTCGCTCGTCTCGACGCCCTCGGCCACCACCCGCATGCCGAGCGAACGGCAGAGGTCGATGATGGCGCCGACGATGGCGGCATCGTCCTCGTGCGTCAGCATGTGCTGCACGAACGAACGGTCGACCTTCACCTCGTCGATGGGGAGACGCCGCAGGTAGGCCAGCGAGGAGTAGCCCGTACCGAAGTCGTCCACGGAGATCTGCACCCCGAGGTCGTGGATCCGGCGCAGCGCATCGACCGCCTTGGGGTTCTCGAGCACCTGCATGCTCTCGGTGACCTCGAGCGTCAGGCTCGTCGGCGGGACCGCCGCCATCGCCAGCATCACCTCGACGTCGTCCGCGAACCCCGGGTCGAGGAGGTTCGAGACCGAGCAGTTCACGGCGACACCGATGTGGATGCCCTCGTCGTGCCAGCGGGCGCACTCGGCGAGCGCGCGACCGAGCACGAAGCGGGCCAACGGCCCCGAGAGGTTCCGCTCCTCGACGAGGTCGATGAACTCGTCGGGGCCCACGAGGCCCCGCTCGGGGTGGCGCCACCGCACGAGCGCCTCGGCCCCGACGAGGGACTGGTCGTCGACCGACACCTTCGGCTGGAAGTGGACCGTGAGCTCGTCGAACTCGATCGCGCGGGCGAGGTCGCCGCCGAGCACCAGGCGCTGCGGGCTGTTGCGGTCGAACTCGGGGTCGTAGCGGTCCCAGCGCTGGCCACCCGCCTTGGCGACGTACATGGCGACGTCGGCCCGCTGGACCAGGGTCGCGGCGCTCGTACCGTCGTCCGGGTACATCGCGATGCCGATGCTCGCGCCCACGGTGAGTGCGCGCCCGTCCACGACGAACGGGGTCTCGAACTGCTGCATGAGCCGGCGGGCGACGGCGACCGCCTCCTCCTCGTCCTTGATGTCGCCGACGAGGATGCCGAACTCGTCGCCCCCGAGGCGCGCCACCACGTCGCCGCCGCGCGCCACGTGCCCGAGGCGCCCGGCGATCGCCCGCAGGAGCGAGTCCCCGACCCCGTGGCCGAGCGTGTCGTTGACCTCCTTGAACCGGTTGAGGTCCATGATCATCACCGCCGAGCACACGCCCCGGCGACCGGCGACCACGTCCTCGACCTGCTCCTCGAAGAAGAGCCGGTTCGGCAGGCCGGTCAGCGCGTCGTGGAGCGCACGGTGCCGCTTGTCCTCGAGCTCGGTCCGCAGGACCTCGACGAGGCGACCCTTCTCGAGCGCCACCGCGGCGTGCGCGGCGAGCGCCTTGAGGAGGCGCACGTCGTGGTCCTCGAACACGTGCACGTCGCCGGACCGGTCCACGGCCACGAGTGCCCCGATGATCTGGTCGCCGCGGGTGAGCGGACGGATGATGGCCTCGTCACCACCGAGTTCGGCCAGCGCCCGGTGCGCCGCCGGACCGCGCACGTCGTGCGGCAGCCACAACGACTGACCCG
>JBEAXD010000155.1:0-2612 GCA_041159995.1 Actinomycetota bacterium
TCAAGCTCGCCGACATGAAGATGCAGATCGATGCAGCACGCCTGCTCGTGTGGCGTGCGTGCTGGATGGGTCGGGCCGGCAAGACCTTCTCGGCCGGTGAGGGCTCGATGTCCAAGCTCTACGCCGGTGAGGTCGCCGTGCGAGCGACCGAGGAGGCGATCCAGATCCTCGGCGGTGCCGGCTACGTCAAGGACCACCCGGTGGAGCAGTGGCACCGCGACTCGAAGATCTACACGATCTTCGAGGGCACCTCGGAGATCCAGCGGCTCGTCATCGCCCGGGCGATCTCCGGGATCCACATCCCGTAGCTCGCACCCAGTGACCACGGGAATCTCCGGGACAACTGCACTGTCACCTCGAGGGGCGGACACCGACAAGGGTGCCCGCCCCTCGTCGTGACCACGTGATGTTCCGGCGCGCAGTCACAGAGGGCGATTTCGAGCGACGTCTCAGCGCGTGCACGGTACGGGCACCTGAGTGCGTGGTGTCGTTCTCACAGGCCGCACCGCCCGAGTCGGCGACCGTGTGTCTGCGAGATCGCCGACCGCCACGGAAGCGGTCGGGACGTGAAGGCCGCGGTCGACGAGCCTGCCCGCAGTCTGCGGTCCCACCGGTCGCGGCGACCTGCGCAACGAGAGAGGGGCGGGCACGGTGCCCGCCCCTCATCACGTCGTCAGTACCTCGTCCGATCAGGCGGTTCGGCGCCGGCGCACGGCTCCGACGAGGCCGATCCCCGCCACGAGCGCCGTACCTCCCGCGAGGATGAACGGAGCGGCATCCGTTCCGGTGCGCGCGAGTTCCGCTCCGGCGGCCGCTGGCGCCGTCGTGGCCGTTGCCCCCGGGACGGTCGTGGTGCTCGCCGTGGTCGTCGTGGTGGTCGCGGATCCCTCCGCCACGATGTCGACCGTGCCGTCGATCTCCTGGGTGTCCGGTCCCGTGTCGCACTGACCCACGATCGGGACGTCCGTCGCCACCTCGGTCGGGGTGACCGTGCGAGTGAAGGTGAACGTGATGTTGCCACCCGATGTGGTCGAACCGGTCTCGGTCGCATCGAAGAAGAACAGCGGCGACCCGAACGAGATGTAGCCGACCGGGTTGTTCTCGCCCTCGCCGTCGGGGAACGTGCAGCTCATCGTGAGGACCAATGGCTGCCCGACGACGCCCGGGTTCGGTGACGGGGTGATCGAGAGCGATGTGATCGCCGCCGAGGCGGGCGCAGCACTCACGAGGATCGAACCGCCGATCACGGTCGCTGCGAGTGCAGCACGGATGCGGGAGGTCTTCGAGGCGATCATGAGCAACCCCAATCGTGTCGGAAGTTCCGGATCCTACCCGTTCATCCGGATCGCGCGGGTGGCCCGCCCCCGTGGGCCGACGCTGCGGATCTATGGGATCGTTGTGGGCAACGCGGGGAACCGTGGCCGGTTGACGCCGGTGGGATCTCCGGGGTCCACGTTCCGTGCCGCAAGCCGACGCCGGGTTCAGCGCATCAGATCACGCACGCGCAGGTCGATGCGTGGAAGGTTCGGGATGCCGCCGAGTTCGTCGATCGCGGGTCGCAGGGACGCCACCGCGCGGTAGCGCGCGATGAGCTCGGCGGCCGTGGGCTCCGGACCGAGCCCGATCCGTCGGAGGAGGGCGTCGCGGCGCCGTCGGAGCTCGGGCTCGAGCGGATCGATCCCGCCCCGATCGACCTCGATCAGTTCGAAGGACACCTCGGCGCGTCCCGGTTCGGCCCGCGCGTCGCCGAACCGGTCGGCCGACCTCCGATCGACGACGACGTCGATGCCCCGACGGTCGAGTTCGAGCGCGAGCACCTCGACGCCGATCCCTCCGCCGCCGAAGACGAGGTCGGCGTCGACCGAGGACCGTACGAGCACGGGACCCGTGACGGTCCGACGCTCGGCCACGAGCGCGCGGATCGCAGTACCGATCCGATCCGGCGGGCGGTCAACGGTGGCGGCGGCGAAGCCGGTGAGTCCGGTGAACACGGCGACCGCGCCGATGAGCGCCGCACGCGGGATGCGAACCGCCACGACCCATCCGGCGCCGAGCCAGGCCGAGAACCCGACGACCCGGAGCCACTGCGGGATCCAGGGGAACACCGGTCCGAGCAACTGCGACATCGCGAGGATGCCGGCCGCGCCTGCGGCCAGAGCGGGCCACGTGGCACGGTGCCGCCACCGGAGTGCGGCGGCGAGCAGGAGGATGCCGGCGACCGGCACGATCTGGAGTGCCCCGAGGTCGACGACGTGCACTCATCGTGACCGCGATCGTCGTGGCGGTGCTGTGGGCGCCGACCGTCCTCCAGCAGGTCCGGGGTGCTCGTCCGAACCTCTCGGCGATGCTCGCGGCCCGCGACGGGCCGCCCGCGGCGCTCGGCGTCGCCGACGCCTGGCGGCTCGTCGCGAACGAGTGGAGCCTGCGCGCACCGTGGTTCGGGTTCGATCTGCCGCTCGAACCGTTCCGGCCCGTCGTCGACCTCGGGGCACTCCAGATCGCGCCGGTCGCCGGCATCCTCCTGCTCGCCGCCGCACTCCGGTGGCGGCACCGTGCCACGTGGCCCGCTCTGGCCGCAGGCGCGGCCGGCATCCTCGCGATGTCGCAGTTGC
>JBEAXD010000245.1:0-8201 GCA_041159995.1 Actinomycetota bacterium
GTGCCGTCGGTGAAGGCCACGCTGGCCGGACCGTCCCACGGCTCCATCATCGAGGAGTGGAAGCGATAGAACGCCCGCTTGGCGGCGTCCATCGTCTCGTGGTTCTCCCATGCCTCCGGAATCATCATCAGCACCGCGTGCGGCAACGAACGGCCACCAAGGTGCAGAAGTTCCAGGACCTCGTCGAAACTCGCCGAGTCGCTGCCCCCGACGGTGCAGATGGGGAACGCTCTTTCCAACCCGGGCAGCAGTTCGCTCTTCAGCAGCGCCTCGCGAGCTCGCATCCAGTTGCGGTTGCCCTGCACCGTGTTGATCTCGCCGTTGTGGGCGATGAAGCGGTACGGGTGGGCGAGCGGCCAGGAGGGGAACGTGTTGGTGGAGAACCGCGAGTGGACGAGCGCGATGGCGCTGTCCACCCGTTCGTCGGCGAGTTCCGGATAGAACTCGCGCAGCTGCGGCGTGGTGAGCATGCCCTTGTAGGTGATCGTGCGGGGCGAGAGGCTCGGGAAGTAGACCCGTTCCCCCGTCGCCGTCCGCACCTCGTGCTCGATGCGCTTCCGAGCGATGAACACCCGGCGCTCGAGGTCCAGGCCGATGAGGCCCCCGCCGGCGATGAACACCTGACGGAAGGATGGCATCGCGGCGCGGGCGGTCTCGCCGATCATCGAATCGACCGTGGCGACCTCCCGCCATCCGAGCACCTCGAGGCCCTCCTCGGCCACGATGCCCTCGACCGCCTTCGCCGCCACCTCGGCCTCGGCCGGATCGGCGGGCAGGAAGCCGATGCCGGTGGCGTAGGCCCCGGCCGCGGGCAGGTCGAAGCTCACGACCTGCCGGTAGAAGGCGTCCGGGACCTGGATGAGCAGTCCTGCACCGTCACCGGTGTTCACCTCGCAGCCGGAGGCTCCCCGGTGCTCGAGGTTGCACAGCGCCGTGATCCCCTGCTCGACGAGACGGTGGGACCGCCGACCGTGCAGGTCGACGACGAAGGCGACGCCGCAGGCGTCGTGCTCGAACGCGGGGTCGTAGAGACCCTGACGGGGCGGGATGGCGCTGGGCATGGACTGCTCTCGTCGTTCGTCGGGACCCTCCCCGGGAGGGGACGGGCGCTGGCGTGCACCGACGGGACGACGTTGGCCCGCGGGGAGCCCCCAGATTAGCCGCGCGCCACGGTCCCGATCCAAGCGGTTCGACACCCCGACCGGAGGGCCGGTCACGCCGGCGGCGACCCCCTCAGGCGAGGAGGGAGCGGGCGATCTGCGAGATCTGGATCTCGTCGGTGCCGGCGTAGATCTGGAGGACCTTGGCGTCCCGGGCCAGCTGCTCGACCTCGTACTCGGCCATGTACCCGTTGCCGCCGAAGATCTGCACGGCATCCAGGGCGACCTCGGTGGCGGCCCGGGCCGAGTAGAGCTTCATGGCCGAGGCCTCGGTGAGATCGAGCGCCACGCCGGCCGCCGACTTCTCGATGCTGCGGAACACGAGGTTCTCGAGGTTGATGCGGGCCACCTCCATCCGGGCGAGCTTGTCCTGGATCAGCTGGTGCTCGCCGATGGGCTTGCCGAACCGGATGCACTCCTTGGCGTAGGAGATGCTGAGCTCGAGACAGCGGTCGACGATGCCGAGGGCCATCGCCGCCACCCCCATGCGCTCGATCGAGAACGCCTGCTTCGCGCCCTCCCGGTACGGCACCTCCTCGGTCTCCCCGAGCAGGCGATCCCGCCCCACCCGCACGTCCTGCAGGAACAGCATCCCGGTCGGCGAGGAGTGCATCCCCATCTTGCGCATCGGCTTGGTCTGCTCGAACCCGGGCATCCCCTTCTCGAGCACGAACGACAGGATCTTGCGCTCGGCCGGCGGATTCCCCTCGTCGAGCTTGCAGATGAACACGGTCGTGTCGGCGTACGGACCGTTCGTGATGAAGGTCTTGTTGCCGTTCAGCACGTACTCGTCACCGTCGCGCCGGGCCGTCGACTGCATGCGACCGAACGCGTCCGAGCCCGAGTCGGGCTCGGTGATCGCCCAGGCCCCCACCTTCTCGAACGTCAGGAGGTCCAGCGCCCAACGCTCCTTCTGCGCGATCGTGCCCCGGCTCATGATGGTCGCCGCGGCCAGTCCCGTGCTCACGCCCATGGCGGTGACGAGTCCGGGCGAGCATCGGCACAGCTCGATGATCGGGATGAGCGTCATGCCGGCGTTCCCGCCGCCCCGCTCCTCGGAGGCCGACGCCGCACCACCCTCGGCTACGGCCCGCTCCTTCTCGATCCGCCGCTTGAAGCTGTCACGGGCCATCGCGTCCATGCCGAAGGTCGCATAGAGGGAGCGGATCACGTCGTAGGGCGGCGTGTCGCCGAACTCGAGTTCGTCCCGCCGGGGCCGCACCTCGGCCTCGACCCACTGACGCACCGCGTCACGGATCATCCGGTGCTCGTCGCTCCACTCGTACATGTCACAGCCTCCGTCGGGGTGGTCGTCAGCGCCCGGCACGCTACCGGTGTGATCGGAGCCGTTGCGACCCGGCCGCGATACGGTCCCATCCCTATGCCGATGCCCGAATCGCCCGGTGCGATCGACCTCATGATCGCCCTGCCCCCCAAGGGCGATCCGAAGGCGTGGTACGAGTTCCTGCGGGCCGGTCTCCACGACCGTGAGAGCCTCGACGAGTTCGAGTTCCCGGCGCAGTACATGTTCCACGACGTGCCCCACATCGGGCCGGTCGACGACCCGGTCGGCTTCCTGCTCGAACGGATGGACGCCCACGGCATCGCCAAGGGGATGCTCGGGGTGTCGAACCAGGCCGAGGAGTCCCTCGCCGCCATCGCAGCCCACCCCGACCGGTTCTTCGGGTCGTTCGAGGTCGATCCCAACCGGGGCATGGACGGAGTGCGGGAACTCGAGCACGCGGTGAAGGAACTCGGCGTCAAGGCCGCCACGGCCTTTCCCGCCGGGTACACCCCGCAGGTTCCGATCAACGACAAGAAGATGTACCCGATCTACGCGAAGTGCGTGGAGCTCGACATCCCGATCTGCGTGTGCGCGGGCATCCCGGGCCCTCGGGTCCCGTTCGGACCGCAGGACGTCGCGCTCATCGACGAGGTCTGCTGGTTCTTCCCGGACCTCAAGTTCGTGATGCGCCACGGGGCCGAACCCTGGGCGGACCTCGCGGTGAAGCTCATGCTCAAGTGGCCGAACCTCTACTACTCCACCTCGGCCTTCGCACCGAAGTACTACCCCGCCGAGGTCGTGCACTTCGCCAACACCCGGGGCGCCGACAAGGTGATGTACGCCGGCTACTACCCGATGGGGCTCGAACTCGACCGCATCTGGGCCGAGATGCCGGCCGTGGGGTTCCGCGACCACGTCTGGCCGAAGTTCCTCCACGAGAACGCGACCCGCGTCTTCAAACTGGATCAGTGACCGTGCCTGTTCCCACCGGCAACGCGGCGTTCGATGCGGCTCGCGCGCAGGGCGTGATCGACACGTTCCTCGCGATGCCGTCGGAGCGGGAGCTGCAGGTCCGCAAGTACGACTACATCCGTGAACTGGCCATGGACGACGCAACCCAGTCCATGGAGATGCCGGCGGAGTACATGTTCAAGGATGTGCCGCACTACGACGACCTTCCGGATCCGGTCGCGGAGGTGCTGCGCCTCATGGACGTCCACGGGATCGCGATGATGCTGAGCCACGTCGACGGCGAGGAGTGCCGACTGCGCCCCGACCGCTTCCGGGGGTTCTTCCACGTCGATCCGAACCAGGGCATGGAGGCGGTACGTGCACTCGAGGCCGCGGTGGTCGACCGGGGGGCCATCGCCGCCCACACCTGGGGCACGGGCGCGAACCCCCAGGTGCCGATCAACGACCGGAAGATGTACCCCCTCTACGCCAAGTGCGTGGAGCTCGGCGTGCCCATGGTCCTCTACGTCGGGGTCCCCGGGCCCCGCATCCTCATGAGCAGTCAGGAGGTGGCCCAGCTCGACGAGGTGTGCTGGTTCTTCCCCGAGCTCACGATCGTGACCCGCCACGGGGGCGAGCCCTGGGAGGATCTCATGGTCAAGCTCATGCTCAAGTGGCCGAACCTCTACTACTCCACCTCGGCCTTCGCGCCCAAGCACTACCCGAAGGCGATCATCGACTACGCCAACACCCGCGGCGCCGACAGGATCCTGTACGCCGGCTACTACGCGGCCGGGCTCAGCCTCGACCGCATCCTGACCGAGCTCCCCGACGTACCGTTCCGGGACCACGTCTGGCCCAAGTTCCTCCACGAGAACGCACGGAAGGTCTTCAACCTCGATGTCTGACGCATACTTCGATGCATGGCGCGGCGGCGTCGTCGACACGATGATCGGCATCCCGGCGACGGCCGAGCAACGCAAGCGCGAGCACTACGACCGCTTCGCGAGCCAGATCCTCGACAAGGAGGCACGCGAACAGTTCACGTTCCCTGCGCAGTACATGTTCAAGGACGTCCCCGATTTCGACGCGATCGATGACCCGGTCGCCCTGCTCATCGCCGAGATGGACACCTTCAACGTTCGCTGGGCCCTCCTCAACGTCGGCACGAACCCGGTCGCCCGGGAGGCACTGGCGAAGCATCCGGACCGGTTCGTCGGCGGCTGCTCGGTCGACCCGAACACCGGGATGGACGGGGTCCGCCACCTCGAGCGGGCCTACCACGAGTACGGCGCCCGCTCCGCCCAGGTGTTCCCGGCGGGCCTCACCCCGCAGGTGCCGATCAACGACCGGAAGATGTACCCGCTGTACGCGAAGTGCGTGGAGCTCGACATCCCGATCTTCGTGAACGCCGGCATCCCCGGACCGCGGGTGCCGTTCGCGTGCCAGGACGTCGCTCACATCGACGAGGTGTGCTGGTTCTTCCCGGATCTCAAGTTCGTGATGCGCCACGGGGCCGAACCGTGGGAGGACCTCGCGGTGAAGCTCATGCTCAAGTGGCCGAACCTCTACTACTCCACCTCGGCCTTCGCCCCCAAGCACTACCCGAAGGCGATCATCGACTACGCCAACACCCGCGGCGCCGACAAGATCATGTACGCCGGCTACTACCCGATGGGCCTGTCGCTCGAGCGGATCTTCTCCGAGATGCCGAACGTGGGGTTCCGGGACCACGTCTGGCCGAAGTTCCTCCGCGAGAACGCGGCGCGGGTGCTCGGCATCGAGGCCGCGCTCGCGTGAGCCGGGTCAACGAGGGGTTCCGGGCCGGGCTCGCGGGCGGAGTCATCGACACCGCCGTCGGCGTCCCGAAGTCGCGGGAGGAGATGTTCGCGTTCTACTCCTTCATCCGCCGCGGCACGCTCGATGCCGAGTCGAAGGAGGGACGCGGCGGGCTCGAGTTCCCGGCCGGGTACATGTTCAAGGAGCCTCCGAAGTGGGAGGCCGACGACATGACCGACCCCGTCGACATGTTGCTCGCCGAACTCGACGCGGTCGGCATCACCCACGCCATCATCAACGTGGACGACGAGGCCGCGGCCCGGGCGTTCCGCGACCACCCGCACCGGTTCTCGGCCCAGATCAACGTGGATCCCAACGAGGGCATGGAGGCCGTGCGGCGCATCGTGCGGTTCCACGAGGAGTTCGGACTCAAGGCGGTCGGCGCGTTCCCCGCCGGGCTCACCCCGCAGGTCCCACTCAACGACAAGAAGTGGTACCCGGTCTACGCGAAGTGCGTGGAGCTCGGCATCGCCTTCTGCTCGACGGTCGGCGTCCCCGGGCCCCGGATCCCGTTCGCGTGCCAGGACGTCGCGCTCGTCGACGAGGTGTGCTGGTTCTTCCCCGAGCTCACCTTCGTGATGCGACACGGAGCCGAACCGTGGGCCGACCTCGCGGTGAAGCTCATGCTCAAGTGGCCGAACCTCTACTACTCGACGACCGCCTTCGCCCCGAAGTACTACCCGGCCGACATCATCGAGTACGCCAACACACGGGGCGCGGACAAGATCATCTGGTCCGGGTACTTCCCGGCCGGGCTGTCCTACGAGCGCATCTTCTCCGAGTTGCCGGACGTGGGGTTCCGGGACCACGTGTGGCCGAAGTTCCTCCGAGAGAACGCGGCGCGCGCATTCAAGCTCGACGTCTGACAACCAGGAGGTCCGGATGGGACCGCTCGCCGGCATCCGCGTCATCGAACTCCCGAACATCGGTCCGCTGCAGTTCGCAGGGATGGCACTCGCCGACCTCGGCGCCGAGGTGCTGCGCCTCGACCGGGCGACCGACGTCGAACGGGGCTCGGCGATCTTCCCGGCCTCGCCGTTCGCGAGCCTCGACCGCAACCGCCGATCGGCCGGCATCGATCTCAAGCATCCGGAGGCGGCCGAGACCGTGCTCCGACTCTGCGAGACGACCGACGTGCTCCTCGAGGGGTTCCGACCGGGGGTGGCCGAACGCCTCGGCGTCGGGCCGGCGGCTGTTGCGGCCCGCAACCCGCGGGTGGTCTACGGGCGCATGACCGGCTGGGGCCAGGACGGGCCCATGGCCTCCGAGCCCGGCCACGACATCAACTACATCGCGCTCGCCGGCGTGCTCGCGCACATCGGTCCCGCCGGCGGACCACCGGTCCCACCGATCAACCTCATCGGCGACTTCGGTGGCGGCGGCCTGCTCCTCGCGTTCGGCGTGCTGGCGGCCATCGTCGAGCGTGCGAGTTCCGGCCTCGGACAGGTGGTCGACGCGGCGATGGTCGACGGGTCGGCCATGCTCATGAGCACGTTCGTCGGCATGCACGCGATGGGCTTCTGGTCCGACGAGCGCGGCACCAACATGCTCGACGGCGGAGCCCACTTCTACGGCGTGTACGAGACCGCCGACGCTCGCTGGATCTCGATCGCAGCCTACGAACCGAAGTTCTACGCGGAGTTCGTCCGCCTCATGGGACCGCTCGGACTCGAACTCGACCCGGCCACCCAGATGGATCAGGCCCGTTGGCCCGAGTGGAAGGACGCGCTCGCCGGCATCTTCCGCACCCGTACCCGCGACGCATGGGTCGAGTTCTTCGCGGGCCACGAGGTGTGCTTCGCACCCGTCCTCACCATGGGCGAGGCCCGGGCGCACCCGCACAACGTCGCCCGAGACACCTTCGTCGAGGTGGAGGGCGCGCCCCAACCGGCGCCCGCCCCCCGTTTCAGCCGGACCCCGGGCTCCATCGAGCGCACGCCCGTACCCCCCGGGCACGACACCCGCACGATCCTCGCCGACTGGGGACTGCCCCCCGCTGAGGTCGAACGACTGCTCGCCGCTCGGGTCATCGCCTGACCCGGCGGACGGTTCAGTCGCGGCGGGCCAGTTCCCAGAGCGTCACGGGTTCGTCGAATCCCTTGAGCATCCGGCGGCCCGCCGGCGCGAACTCGAGGCTCCAGTGCTCGGCGCTGTCGACCAGTTCGGCGGTCGCCAGGATCTCGTACGGGACCGCCAGTTCGGCGACCCGAGCCGCGAGGTTGACCGTGGGGCCGTAGTAGTCGCCGCCCCGTTGGAGCACCGGACCGAACGCGACGGCCCCGCGCGGGCGGACCCCGCGGCCGAGGTCCCGCACCGCGTCGACGAGCTCGAGGGCGATCTCACAGGCCGCGTTCGGGTCGACGGCGACGAACATGACCTCGTCTCCGATGTGCTTCACGACCCGGCCGTCGTGCTGGGTCGCGATGTCCGACGCACGACCCTCGAACCCGTCGAGCACCTCCGAGAGCTCGGCGTCGTCGAGGCGGCGGGACAGCGGCGTGAAGCCGACGAGGTCGATGAAACCGATCGCGACCATCGCCTCGTCGCCGTCCTGTCGGGCCAGACGAGCCCGGCGGTTCGCCGCCTGCACCTGGCTCCGCAGCAGGGCCTCCATCACCGTCGGCACGGTGTCGAGCGACAGTGAGGCGGCGAGGTTCGCCTGCGCCAACACGATGGGACTGGCCTCGTCCTCGATGAGCGGCTGTTCGATCTCGGTGATGAACAGCGTGGTCGCCGCCTCGGCCACACGGGCCGCGGCTGCTGCGACGACCCGAGCGAACTGCTCCACCGGCTCCTGACCGAACACCTCCGACGCCCCGACGAACGCGCGCAGCGCCTCGAGGTCGACGTCGGTGAGCACCTGCTCATCCGGATCGGCCTGGGCGTACCCCGAGGCGAGCAGCATGTGCGCGACCGCATCGTCGGAGACCCCGAGCAGCACGGCGATCTCACGGGCACTGTGCACC
>JBEAXD010000263.1:0-19608 GCA_041159995.1 Actinomycetota bacterium
TCTTCATGCCCTCGAGCAGCACGTCGTTGATGATCGAGAGCGCCGGCCGTCCGGCCGCGAGCGCCTCGTCGAGCTCGGCCTCGAGCCCCTCCCGCTCGCCGTCGATGATGCGACGCTCGAGCCGTTCCTCGACCGGCCAGCCCGATCGGTCCTCCTGCTCGACCGCACCGGCGACCACGTTCTCGAACAGGGCCATGAACTCGGTGAGCGGGTCGTAGTCCTCGGTGCGCCGGTCCCAGATGAGGTCGAGGGCGACCTCCTTGGCGCGGTCGTCGATGCGGTGCATCGGCATGATGCGGGCGGCGTGCACGATCGCGGCGTCGAGTCCGACCTTGCGGCATTCGTCGAGGAACACGCTGTTGAGCACGTGGCGGGCCGCGGGCTTGAGCCCGAACGACACGTTCGAGAGCCCGAGCACCGTGGAGGCACCGGGCAGCTCGGTCTTGATGCGGCGGATCGCCTCGATGGTCTCGATGGCGTCCCGGCGCAGGTCCTCGGTGCCGGCACTCAGCGGGAACGTGAGCGGGTCGAAGAACAGGTCGGTCGCGGGGATGCCGTACCGCTCCGTCGCGAGGTCGTAGATGCGGCGACAGACCCGCATCTTCCACTCGACGTCCCGGGCCTGTCCCTCCTCGTCGATCGCCAGGCAGATGACCGCGGCGCCGTACTCCGCGGCGAGCCGGAACACGCGGTCGAGCCGGGTGCCCTCGTGCTCGCCCTCCTCGAGGTTGGCCGAGTTGAGGATCGCCTTGCCGCCGAACAACTGGAGGCCGGTCTCCATGACCTCGGGCTCGGTGGAGTCGAACACGAGGGGGAGCGCGGCCTGCGTGGCGAAGCGTCCGGCGATCTCGCGCATGTCCTCGACGCCGTCGCGCCCGACGTAGTCGACGCAGACGTCGAGCACGTGGGCGCCCTCGCGGACCTGTTCACGGGCCATGTTCACGCAGGTGTCCCAATCCTGCTCGAGCATGGCGTCCCGGAACTTCTTGGAGCCGTTGGCGTTCGTGCGCTCGCCGATGGCGAGGTAGGCGACGTCCTGATCGAACGGCACCTGGCTGTAGATGCTGGCCGCGGACGGCTCGTGCACCGGGCGCCGCGCGACCGGGGCCCGGCCGCCGACGCGGTCGACGACGGCCCGGATGTGGTCGGGCGTGGTCCCGCAGCAGCCTCCGACGATGTTGACCCCGAACTCGCTGGTGAACCGCTCGTGGGCGTCGGCGAGCTGCTCGGGAGTGAGGTCGTAGTGCGTGTGCCCGTCGACCACGCTCGGGAGGCCGGCGTTCGGCAGCACCGAGAGGAAGGTGCGCGCGTGCTGTGCGAGGAAGCGCAGGTGCTCGGTCATCTCGGCCGGACCGGTCGCGCAGTTCATCCCGATGACGTCGGGGCGCATCGCCTCGAGCGTCGTGAGGGCCGCACCGATCTCCGACCCGACGAGCATGCGCCCGGTCGTCTCCATGGTGACCTGCACCATGAGCGGCACCTCGCGCCCCGCCGCGGCCATGGCGCGGCGGCAGGCGATCATCGCCGACTTCGCCTGGAGCAGGTCGTAGACGGTCTCGATGAGGAGGACGTCGGCACCGCCGTCGAGGAGGCCGCGGGCCTGCACCTCGTAGTCGTCGCGCAGGGCCCGGAACGTGATCGCGCCGAGCGACGGGAGGCGGGTGCCGGGGCCGATCGAGCCCACGACCCAGCGGGGTCGGTCGGGGGTGGCGTGGGCGGTCGCGACCTCCTTGGCGATGCGGGCTGCGGCGACGTTGAGGTCGTACGCCCGGTCCGCGATGTCGTACTCGTTGAGCACGAGGCCGAAGGCACCGAAGGTCGCGGTCTCGACCGCGTCGCACCCCGTGGAGAGGTACGCATCGTGGAGCGCGGCGATGAGGTCGGGGCGGGTGGCGACGAGGTTCTCGTTGCAGCCCTCGAGGTCCGGACCACCGAAGTCGTCGGGTCCGAGGTCGTGGGCCTGCATCCAGGTGCCGAATCCACCGTCGAGGACGAGGACGCGATCGCGCAGGGTTGCGAGGAAGTCGGCCATGGCCCCGGGAGTCTACGGGGTCGGGTGGGTCCCCGAACCCGTCGGCACCGCAACGGAGATCCGCTCCGGAACCGGGATCCGTGACGCGGTTCCGTACACTGCCGATGTGAAGATCTACACGCGCAGCGGTGACGACGGCTCGACCGCTCTGTTCTACGGCGGGCGCGTGCAGAAGCACTCGGCCGGGCCGACCTGTTACGGCGCCACCGATGAGGCCGTATCGATGCTCGGCGTCGCCCGGGCCGAGACCGAGGCGGGCGGCGAGGCCTTCGACCTCATCATCCGCCTGCAACGCGAACTGTTCGTGGTCGGGGCCGAACTGGCCACCGCCCCCGAGAACCGATCCAAACTCGTCGACGGCACGACGCGGGTCACCTCGGACATGGTGTCCGCCCTCGAGCCGATCATCGACGACCTCACCGCTCGCTTCGAGATGCCGCAGGAGTTCGTGCTGCCGGGCGAGAACCGCGTCTCCGCCCTGCTCGACGTGGCCCGCACCATCGTGCGCCGGGCCGAGCGCGACTGCACGGCGGCGACCGAGGTCGGCTGGCTCGAACCCTCCAGCCAGGTCGTCCCGTACCTGAACCGACTCGCCGATCTGATCTGGACGATGGCGCGCTGGCAGGAGGGCGCGTACCGTCCGGCCCGCGCGGCCGGCGACGACTGATCCTGCGCACCACCCGGATCGCCGACCGGCCACCCGTAGACTCCACGGTGCTCGCCTCCGTCCCGTCCCGAGAGGAGAACCCGTGACCATCGCGTTCCGCGTCAGCGCTGCGGCGCCGGCCACGATCCGTACCGACCTGCTCGCCGTGCCGGTGTTCGCCGGCCGGGCGCTCGGTCCCGGGGCCGAGGTGCTCGACGATGCCCTCGGCGGAGGCCTCGGCGCGTTCCTCGCCGAGGCGGGGTGTGAGGGCAAGATCGGCGATGCGGTGCTGGTCCCGGCCGGTGAGGATCTCTCGGCGCGCGCGGTGCTCGTACTCGGCCTCGGCGAGCGTGACGCGCTCACCCTCGACGCACTGCGTCGGGCCGGCGCTCTGCTCGCGCAGCGTGCGACCCGGGTCACGACCGCGGCGACCACACTGCTCGACGCGATCCCCGGGTCGATGGACCGCACCGACGCGGCGCAGGCGATCGCCGAGGGGGTCGTGCTCGGCGGGTACCAGTTCCTCGACTACACCTCGAAGCGCAAGCCCACGAAGCTCGCCCGCGTCACCCTGCTCGGTGGAGGTGGCGCCGGCGTCACCCGAGCAGCGGCGCGTGGCGTCCTCATCGCCGAGGCCACCTGTTGGGCCCGCGACATCATCAACACACCGTCGAACGACAAGGCGCCCGAGGTGTTCGCGAAGGCGGCTCAGTCGTTCCTGCGCGGCCGGGGCGTACGGGTCCAGGTGCTCGGGCCCGACGAGATCCGCCGGGCCCGCATGGGCGGCGTCCTCGGTGTCGGGCAGGGGTCGGCGCGACGCCCGCGGTTCGTGAAGGTCACCTACACGCCGCCGGGCGCCCGTGGTCCGGCCCTGGCGCTCGTGGGCAAGGGTGTCGTGTTCGACACGGGCGGCATCTCGATCAAGCCGGCCGCGGGCATGGAGACGATGAAGACCGACATGTCGGGCGCGGCGGCGGTCCTGGCGACGATGGCGGTCCTCAAGGAGCTCGGCGTCAAGCAGCGGGTGGTGGCCTACGCCCCGCTCGTCGAGAACATGCCCAGCGGCACGGCGATCCGTCCGGGGGATGTCCTCAAGCACCGCAACGGCGTCACGACCGAGGTCCTCAACACGGATGCGGAGGGTCGCCTCATCCTCGCCGACGCGCTCGCCCTCGCGGTCGACGACGGTGCGGGCGCGATCGTCGACGTCGCCACGTTGACCGGGGCGTGCATGGTCGCACTCGGGGACCGCATCGCCGGTCTCATGGGCAACGACGACGCGTGGCGCGACGCGGTGCGGGCGGCGGCCGACCGGGTCGGCGAGTCGGTCTGGCCCCTGCCGCTCCCCGAGGAGTACCGCCCGCTGCTCGAGTCCGAGGTCGCCGACCTCCGCAACATCAGTACGGGCGGATACGGCGGCGCGCTGACCGCGGGGCTGTTCCTGCAGGCGTTCGTCAAGGACGTGCCGTGGGTGCACCTCGACATCGCAGGCCCGTCGCGGGCCGCGACCGGATACGGCTACATGCCCAAGGGCGGCACCGGGTTCGCGACCCGCACGCTCATCGAGTTGGCTCGTACCTACACCCCGCCGAAGCGTTCGAAGCGCTGAACCGCCGACGATCTCCTCGCCCACCCCGCTGCGGTCGGCTAGAACATCGGCGCGGTCATCCGGGTGACGCAAGGGGGGAACCGATGACGGGTCACAGAGGTCTGCGCCGCATCGCGGCGTTGGTGACGGCAGGAGCCGTCGGATTCGGTGGGATCACTGCGGTCGCGGGCGCAGCCGGTGCGGCGACCGGTACGCGGCCCCGGGCGCCCGAGGTGGGCGCCGCGGCGCGACCGGGAGCGGCCTACAACGAGTTGACCGTGACCATGGTCGACAACGTCAACGCACCGCGGACTGCGACGATCAACCCCGGCACGACGATCCACTGGGCGAACGAGGGTCGCAACGAGCACAACGTGAAGCCGAACCGGGCCGGTGCAGGGTTCGGTGACGACCTCATCGGGGTGGGCGAGGAGTACCAGCACACCTTCCAGACCCCGGGGGTGTTCGGGTACTACTGCTCGTTCCACGGCACGCCGGGCAAGGGGATGTACGGCACCGTCATCGTGCGGAACGCCGACGGCTCGCTGCCCGACGGAGCGGACAAGGTGGACAAGGGTCGTTCGGGGCCGGCGGCCCGGGGGAAGCCGATCACGATCCGCGTCCCGAAGGACGTGAGGACGATCCAGGGCGCGGTCGACCGGGCGAAGCCGGGCGACATGGTCCTGGTCTCGCCGGGCGTGTACCACGAGGCGGTCGTCATCACGACCGATCGGATCGTGCTGCGCGGTCTCGACCGCAATCGGGTCATCCTCGACGGGCGGTACCAGCTCGAGAACGGCGTGAAGGTGATCGACGCGGACGGGGTCGCGGTCGAGAACATGACCGCGCGCAAGTACGAGCGCAACGGGTTCTTCTGGACCGGGGCCAAGGGCTACCGGGGTTCGTACCTGACGTCGACGCGCACGGGGGACTACGGCATCTACGCCTTCGACTCGGTGGACGGGTGGTTCGACCACGACTACGGCGCAGGGTCGCCGGACGCGGGCTTCTACATCGGGCAGTGCTACCCGTGCAACGCGATGATCACGCACTCGATCTCCGAGTACAACGGACTCGGCTACTCGGGGACGAACGCAGGTGGTGACCTCGTCATCACGAACTCGTTGTGGCGTTTCAATCGGGCGGGCATCGTCCCGAACAGTGGGGACGGGGAGGCCAATCCGCCGGAGCGCGAGACCACCGTGATCGGCAACGTGGTCTACGACAACAACAACGGGCAGACGCCGGCCATCGACGCGGCGAAGCTCGCGCAGGGCAACGGCATCCTGGTGGCGGGTGGCGAGGACAACCTCATCACGAAGAACCTCGTGTTCGACCACGACGTCGCCGGCATCGTGACCGTCCTCAACCCCGAGAAGAACGTGTGGTTCCCGAACAACAACACCACGATCGACAACACGGTGCGGGATTCCCGTGAGGCGGATCTGGCGACCTTCGGCGGTGAGGGCAACTGCTTCGCCGGTAACCGGTTCGCCACGAGCAAGCCGTCGAACATCGAGCAGACCAACCCCTGCCCGTCGGGTACGAAGGGGATCGAGCCGACCGATCAGCTCGATCTGCAGAAGTACATCGACGCGACGAAGCCTCCGACGGTCGACTACAGGATCGCCAAGACACCGAAGCCACCGAAGTTGGCGAACATGCCGAACGCGGCCTCGGCCAAGGCGGCCCCGGCGGTGGGGATCGCGGCGCGGGTGAAGGCGTGGATCAAGCGGGAACAGGGCAAGGTGAGGACACCCAAGGCACCCAAGGACCTCAGGACCACGCAGGTGCCGGTGCCCTGAGGGTCCGGCATCGGAGCACGAACGAGGCCCCGGCGGTTGCCGGGGCCTCGTCACGTGGTGGGTCGGGGGCCGGACGGCGCCCGCAGGTCAGTGGGACAGCGTGGACCCGTCGGCGAGCACGGCGTGCGGGAGGCAGTGCTGGTCGTACTCGGCGATGACGATCTCGCCCGCGTCCTCGCCGCACGCGGGGCAGCGCGGGTCGCGACGCACCTTGAAGGTGCGGAACGACTGCTCGAGCGCGTCGTAGGCAAGGAGTCGACCCCGCAGGGGGTCGCCCAGGTCGAGGAGGAGCTTGATGGTCTCGAGCGCCTGGATCGACCCGATGATGCCGGGGAGCACGCCGAGCACGCCGGCCTCGGCGCAGGACGGGGCGAGCTCCGGCGGCGGCGGTTCGGGGAGGAGGCAGCGGTAGCAGGGGCCGTTGTACGGGTCGAACACCGTGACCTGACCCTCGAACCGGAAGATCGAACCGTGCACGACCGGGATGCGCTTGAGCAGTGACGCGTCGTTGAGCAGGTACCGGGTCGGGAAGTTGTCGGTGCCGTCCACGACGACGTCGTAGCCGTCGAGGATGTCGAGCACGTTGTCGGCGCCGAAGCGCACGTCGTACCCCACGACGTTCACATCAGGGTTGAGCGCGGTGAGCGTCTTCTTGGCCGAGTCGACCTTCCGCTCGCCGACGCGATCGATGTTGTGGAGGATCTGACGCTGGAGGTTCGACTGGTCGACCACGTCCATGTCGACGACGCCGAGCGTCCCGACGCCGGCGGCGGCGAGGTACAGCGCGGCAGGGGATCCGAGGCCACCCGCGCCGAGGAGCAGCACCTTGGACTCGAGGAGTCTCTGCTGACCCTCCTCGCCGACCTCCGGGAGCAGGAGGTGTCGCTTGTAGCGGTCGCGCTGCTCGGTCGAGAGGACGGCGGGGGTGATCCAGGTGCGGCCCTCGTTCTTCCACTGGCCGTACCCACCGGCCATGGACACGACGTTCGTGTACCCCATGTCGGCGAGGGTCTTCACCGCGAAGGCGGAGCGCACGCCACCGGCGCAGTAGACGACGAGCTCGGCGGCACGGTCGGTGACGCGGCTCTCGACCTGGCTCTCGAGGAACCCGCGGGCGATGTGGACCGCGCCCGGGATGGTGCCGGCGTCGTACTCGTCCTGCTCGCGGACGTCGAGGAAGGTGACCGAGCCGAGGCGCGCCTCGGCCTCCTCGGGGCTGATCTCGGTGATCTCGCTCTTGGTGCGGGCGAGGAGCTCGCGGAAGCTCGCCATGGTGGGACCCCTCGGGGACGGGACGGGTGGCAGGGACGTAAATCCTACTCATGGGGTCAGGTATTCCCAACCCCGAGCCCCTCGTCCCGCCGGCGCCGTCGGATCCGGGGCCCGGGGCGTGGGGAGGTCAGCGGCGGTGCGGGTCCGAGTGGTCCCAGTCGGCCAGGAGGGTCCGGATCGCCGTGAGGAGGATGAGGGGCTGGTCGAGCATGGCGTGGTGGCCGGCCTCGGGCAGCTCGACCACCGGGGCGACCCGGCCGAGGCGCTCGTACATGGCCTCCCCGATGTCCCGGGTCACGAGTCCGTGCTCGGAGCGCAGCAGCGCGAAGCGGCAGGTGATCCCGGCCAGGTGCGGGAGCGCGACGGCGCGGACCCCTCCGGTGAACTGGGCGAAGATCCGGCGGTCGAACTTCCACCGGAACCCCTCGTCGACCCGCCCGAGCGAACGCCGTGCGACGTGGTCCATGACGTAGGGCAGGTAGTGGGCCTGGGGCGGCACGGTCCGGAAACGCGCGAGCGCCTCGGACTCGGTCGCGTAGGTGCGCTCCCGGCCGAACGCGTCGCGCACGTGGTACTCGCCGATCTCCGGGTCGGGTTCGGTCACCGGCGAGTCGCAGATGATGACGCCGGTGAGGCGGTCCGGGTGGAGCGCGGCGGTCGCGATCGTCACGAACCCGCCCATGGAGTGGCCGACGACCACGGGGCGCCCGATGATGCCGCCGGCGGCCGCGACGGCGATCACCTCGTCCGTCCAGTCCTCGAACCGGTAGGCCTCCCGGTGGTCGCTGTCGCCGTGACCCGAGAGGTCGACGGCGAGGACCCGGAAGTCCTCGGCGAAGTGTGCGGCGACGTGGGTCCACCAGTGCGCGTTCGCTCCGCCACCATGCACGAACACGAGACCGCGGCGACCGGGTGCACCCCACGCGAGGTAGTGCACGCGCCGTCCGTCGACCTCGACGTACTCGTCGGTGCAGGGGACCGCGAGCGCGCGCCGGAACCACTCGGGTGCGCCGTCGAGCGGCACGAACGTCATGGATCGAGCCTACCGACGGGCCGGGATCGCTCGTTCCGACGGTACGGCGCCGCCGACGCGCGCGAGGAGCACTCCGGACCCCAGGATGCCGAGCGCGATCGCCGGGGTCCACGGGATGCCGACGTACTCGCGGACGTGGTTCGGGAACCCCTGCATCCCGGTGAGCGAGATGACGAGGAACCCGATCGCGAGCACCGGCACCGAGACGACGCCGACCACGTCGCGCCACCGTCCGGTTCCCGTGGTCGGCCGTTCGAGCCACGGGATGGGTCGGTGCTCGAGCGGCGCGGCGAGCAGGACGACGCCGACCGTGAGGCCCAGGAACGCGAGGACGTGCAGCGAGGTGGCCGGCCAGAACCAGACGCTCCCCGGCGCAGGGCGGTCGAGGTCGAGGACGTGCTCGACCACCGTGAGCAGGATGAGCGCGGTGAGGTGCCAGAGGTAGACCGTCATCGCGAGCCCACCCATGAGGCAGGTGGCGACCCACGCCCGGGGGCGGTGGCACCAGCGGTCGAGGTACGGCCACGCCCATCCGATCAGCGCGACGAGCCACACGGCGTGGAGCGCGAGTACGAGCGTGGGTGGCGCCATGTTCGAGATCGGTTCGCCGGGCATCCCGACGAGCGACAGGGGATACGGCCCGACCCGCACGACGAACGCGTTGGCGACGACGGCCGTGAGCGCCACGAGGAGGAGGTGGGGGGACCCGGCCCGCGCCCGCACGATCGGGCCGAGGGTGGCCGCGAGCACCCACACGAGGAGGAAGTTGAGGACGCCGATCCCCCCGGTGAGGTGGAACCGGCCGAGATCGACGATCGTGATGACGGCGAGCAGTCCGAGCACTGCGGGCCAGCCGCGCGCGGCCAGGCGCTCGATCGTGCCGGTGAGCGCGACCACGAGCACGTACACCCCGAGGAACCAGAGCAGCTGGGTCGAGAGCCGGGCGAGCGGCCCCGCCGCGCGGGGCAGGGCCGCTTCGAGGCCGAGCGCGATCGGGATCCAGATCGCGAGGTAGTAGAGCGCGGGTCGGGCGAGGCGTCGCACCCGACCCCAGTACCAGACCCGCCACGGGCTCCCGGCGGCCCGGCTCGCTGCGTACGACCCGGCGTTCGCGATCTGGCCCGCGGCGAAGAACAGCGGCATGACCTGCAGCAGCCACGTGAGGATCTTGAGCGCGGGCAGTTCGGCGAGCAGGTTGCCGAGTCGGGGTCGGCCGTCGTCCCAGGTCACGTAGGCCATGAGCACGTGCCCGAGCACGACCACGAGCAGCGAGCCGGCGCGCAGGACGTCCACGACCCGGTCACGGTTCGGCGGCGTGGCGGCCGCGGCGGCCCGGGCGAGGGCGAGGGGTCCGACCCGGCCTTCGGTCATGGCCCGCGACCCTAGGCGTCCCGTCGGGCGGGCGGGATCGGCATCGCTAGCCTGCCGACCCGTGAGACTCGACCACCCCGCTCCGTTCACCGCGCGCTGGCGGTCGGTGTGGATCTGGGATCGGATCCCCGGCATCGTCGCCGAGACCGCGACGCGACCGGTGCTCACCGACCCGACGGACCACGTGGCCCTGCTCCGACGCGGGTTCGAGCTCGCAACCGTGCCGACGACGGTTCCGGCGCGGATCTGGGTCGATGGGCGGTACTGCCTCCGGGTCAACGGTGTGGAGGTCGCACGCGGTCCGGTTCGTTCCGATCCGCGCCGTTCGCACTACGACGTCGTCGACCTCGCACCCCACCTGCAGGTCGGTGAGAACGTGCTCGCGATCACCGCCCGCCACTTCGGCGTCGCGACCTCGTGGTGGATGCCGGTGCCACCGACGTACGCGCTCGGGGGCGGCTGCGTCGCGTTCGAGGCGCTGGTCGGGGACGAATGGATCGTCGGCGATCCGTCGTGGCGGGTGCAGGCCGGGGCGGCCTGGAGCCCCGTGCCCGTCCCGGGGGACGTCGCGTGCCTCCCGCTCGAATCGTTCGACGCCCGCGTGCATCCGTGGGGGTGGGACCTCCCCGGGTTCGACGATTCGGCCTGGGCGCCGGCGGTGCAGGTCACGCCGGTGCACACGGGGGGGCGCATGGATCCGCACCCGCCGAGCGAACCGTTCGGGATGCTCCGGCCGCCGGTGCGGGTGGCGTTCCCCGACGGCGCGACCCACCCGGCGCGGGAGTCGGCCCGACGTACGGTGATCGGTGCTCCGCTCGGGGCCGACCCGGTCGCCCAGGTCCTCGCCGACGAGGCGACCGTCGATGGCGGGGACGTCACCGTCGTGTCCTTCGACCTCGGCCACATCGCCGCCGGCACGGTGGTGCTCGAGGTGTCGGGCGCAACGCCCGGCACCACCATCGACCTCGCGGCCTCCGAGCACCTCGATCGGGCCGGCCGCCTCGCGCCGCTCGGACAGCACGCAGGACTGCGGTACGTGTGCGCCGGGGGTGAGGAGCGGTTCGAGTCCCTCGAGTCGATCGGCACGCGGTACCTCACCGCGGCGGTGCGGGTCCCCGAGGGCGCCACGGCGCCCGCGTGCTCCGTGGCGATCCACGACCGGCACCGGCCCCGGCCCGCAGGAGCATCGTTCGCGTGCTCCGATCCCCTCCTCGAGCGCATCCATGCGGTGGGGCTGCGCACCGTCGACCTGAGCGCGCTCGATGCCTACGTCGATTGCCCGACCCGCGAGCAGCGTGCGTGGACCGGGGACTCGGTGGTGCACCAGCAGGTCGACCTCACGAACAACCCGGACTGGTCGATGGCGATCTGGCACCCGCAGCTCGCGGCGCAGCCCCGGTACGACGGCATGCTCGCGATGGCGGTCGCCTCCGACTTCCAGGCCGACGATCGGACGATCGTGCCGGACTGGTCGCTGCACTGGGTGCGCTCGGTCCACAACCTCTGGATGTACACGGGGGATCGCTCGGTGGTGACCGAACTGCTCCCGGTCGCGGAGCGCACGTTGCGCTGGTTCGAGTCGTTCCTCGACGACGACGGATTGCTGCACGACGTGAGCGGCTGGCTGCTCGTGGACTGGGCGTCGTGCTACACGACCGGCTGCTCCTCGACGGTGAACGCGCTCTGGGCCCGTGCACTCGAGGATTACGCGGCGATGGCGACCTGGGCCGGCAACGCGGGGTCGGCGGCCTGGGCGCGAGCGCGCTACGAGGAGGTCCGGGCCGCGTTCGACGTGTTCTGGGACGATTCCCGCGGCGTCTACATCGACCACATCGACCGGGGCGTGGCCCAGCGTGCCGCCGCACAGCACCCGGGCGCAGCGGCCCTCGCGGCCGGGCTCGTGCCCGAGGACCGGGTCGCGCGAGTGGTCGCCGGGATCACCGACCGATCGCGCCTCATCAAGCACGCATGGGTCATGGACACGGTGACCGTGGACGGGGGCGGCACCGGCTACGCGTACATGGTCATGGGGTACCCGGCGCCCGAGTGGGACGCGGAGACCCAGATGGTCGAGGCCGAGCCGTTCTTCCGGTACGTGGTGCACGATGGGCTCGCTCGGGCCGGTCGTGCCGATCTCGTCGCGGATCGCTGTCGCGACTGGGCGTACTTCCTCGACCGGGGCGAGACGACCTGGCCCGAGGATTGGAACGGGGGGACTCGCTGCCACGGCTGGGCCTCCACGCCCTCCCGTGACCTCATCGTGCACACGCTGGGCATCACCCCGGCCGAGCCGGGGTACGCGTCGGTGCGGGTCGCACCCGCGCTCGGCGATCTCGACTGGGCCCGCGCGGTGGTCCCGACCCCGCACGGTCCGATCACGGTCGAGGCCCACGCCGACGGTCGGGTCGAGATCGACGCGCCGGTCCCGGTGGTGCGCGGCTGACCGACCCGACGGCTCAGCCGCGACGGACGGCGGCGACGAGCGCGGGCAGGACCTCGCCGAGCGGGTCGCGTGCGATGGCCGCGGCCACGCCGTCGTAGGGGGTCGGCTGCGCGTTGGCGATGACGATGCCGGCGCCGGCGGCTCGGGCGAGGGCCGGCATGCGCGCGATCGGGTACACGCCGAGCGAGGTCCCGAGCGCGAGGAACACGTCGGCCGCTCGGGCCGCGCCGAACGCGCGCTCGAGGTCGACCTCGTCGAGCGATTCGCCGAAGGACACGGTGGCGCTCTTGAGGATGTACCCGCACTGGGGGCAGTCCGGGTCCGCCTCGCCGGCGCGTACCCGCGCGAGCGCGTCCTCCATCGGTGCGCGGTAGCTGCAGCGCAGACACTTGACCCGGTGGGTGGTCCCGTGGATCTCGACGAGACGGTCCGGGTCCGACCCGGCGCGGTGGTGGAGACCGTCGACGTTCTGGGTCACGAGCAGCGTGACGGGTACGAGGTCCGCGAGTTCGACGAGCGCGCGGTGTCCGGCGTTCGGCTCGACGTCCCACATGCCGTTCGTCGCCCGTGCGTGCCAGTTGCGCCGTCGCAGGTCGGGATCGGCCCGGTAGTACCGGATGTCGGAGGCCTTCTCCGCGTCGGGATTCCTGGTCCAGAGTCCCTGAGGTCCCCGGAAGTCCGGGATCCCCGACTCGGTGGAGATCCCCGCGCCCGTGAGGATGACGACGGACCGGGCACCGCGCAGCCAGGCGGCCACATCCTCGATGGCGACGGGATCGAAGGGGGAGCGGGCCACGTCCACGTTCGCAGGGTACCGGCGACGATCGTCACCACCCACGAGCGGATGCGGGCCCGGGGTGCGCCGGTAGTCTGCGCCGCCATGGCCACCGATGACATCCGCCGCACCGACTCCGGCATCGAGATCAAGCCGGTCTACACCGAGGCCGACCTCGCGGGTTTCGACCCGGCGCGCGCGCTCGGCGAGCCGGGGGCGGCGCCCTACACGCGGGGCGTGTACCGGGAGATGTACCGCACCCGTCCGTGGACGATGCGGCAGTACTCCGGGTTCGGCACCGCGGCGGAGACCAACCAGCGGTTCCACTTCCTGCTCGGCGCGGGCCAGACCGGCCTGTCATGTGCCTTCGACCTGCCCACCCAGATGGGTTACGACTCCGACCACCCCCGGGCCGAGGGTGAGGTCGGCAAGGTGGGCGTGGCGATCGACTCGCTCGAGGACATGGAGATCCTCCTGGCCGGACTCCCCCTCGACGAGGTCTCCACCTCGATGACGATCAACTCGACCGCCGCGATCCTGCTCCTGCTGTACCAACTCGTCGCCGAGGGTCAGGGGGTCGATCCCTCGCGGATCAGCGGCACGATCCAGAACGACCTGCTCAAGGAGTACGTGGCCCGCGGCACCTACATCTACCCGCCGCGGCCATCGATGCGGCTCATCACCGACATCTTCGCCTACTGCAAGGAGCACACGCCGCGCTGGAACACGATCTCGATCTCCGGGTACCACATCCGTGAGGCCGGTTCGACCGCGGTGCAGGAGATCGCCTTCACACTCTCGAACGGGATCGCCTACGTGCAGGCCGCGGTCGACGCGGGCCTCGACGTCGACGAGTTCGCGCCGCGGCTGTCCTTCTTCTGGAACGGGCACAACAACTTCTTCGAGGAGGTCGCGAAGTTCCGTGCCGCGCGCCGCATGTGGTACCGGATCATGTCGGAACGGTTCGGCGCCCGGGACGAGCGTTCGAAGATGCTGCGGTTCCACACCCAGACCGCAGGCTCGATGCTCACCGCCCAGCAGCCGGAGAACAACGTCGTACGGGTCGCCGTGCAGTCCCTGGCCGCGGTGCTCGGCGGCACGCAGAGCCTGCACACGAACGGGTTCGACGAGGCGCTCGGCCTGCCGACGGAGCGGGCGGCCAAGATCGCCCTGCGGACCCAGCAGATCATCGCCCACGAGGCGGGCGTCACCGAGACGGTGGACCCGCTCGCCGGGTCGTACTTCGTCGAGGCGCTCACCGATGAGGTCGAGGCCGGGGCGTGGGCCTACATCGAACGCATCGACGAGATGGGCGGCGCGGTCGCCGCGATCGAGGCCGGCTACATGCAGGACGAGATCGAGCAGGCCGCGTTCGACTGGGCCAAGGCCGTCGACGGGCAGGACAAGGTCATCGTCGGCGTCAACCGGTTCCAGGACCCGGCACCCGAGGAGCCCGAGGTGTTCCCCATCGATCCGGCGCTCGAGCGTCAGCAGGCCGACCGCGTGCGTGCGCTGCGGGCCCGGAGGGATCAGGCCGCCGTCGATGCGGCGCTCGCCGACATCGCGGCGGCCGCTCGGGGCACGCAGAACCTGCTGTACCCCATGAAGGAGGCGTTGCGCGCGTATGCGACCCTCGGCGAGGTGAGCGACGTGCTCCGTGGGGAGTTCGGCACCTACCAGCCCGCGCGCTGAGCGACGCCCCGACCTGCGATCCGCTCAGGACCGTCCGGCGCGGCGGAGGAACTCAGCGACGTCGATCACGGGGATGCCGTAGTCCCGGGCCTTGCGGGCCTTGCCGCTGCTCGACGCAGCGTCCGCAGCGACGACGAGGTCGCAGCCGCGCCTCGTGACGCCGGCGACCGGCTCGAGTCCGAGGTCGCGGGCGATCACCTCGAGGTCGGCTCGGGACCGGGGCCGACCGTCGGCGTCGACCGCGGTCCCGGTGAAGCAGACCCGCTGGCCCGGCTCGAGATCGTCGATGCCCGGCAGGTCCGTGACCGCCGGGATCCGGGTCGGGGGGACGTCGAGCAGCGCGGCGAGGCGGCGCAGGGTCGCGTGCTCGAGGTCCGAGACGATGCCGTCGCGGCTGCTCGCCTCGACGAAGGCGTCGAAGTAGCGGTCGTGGAGATCCGCGACCGCGGCATCATCGGCGCCGGCGTGGTGGGCGAGGAGCAGCAGCGCGCCGCGCTCGTCCTGGTCGAGGTCGAAGTCGTCGAGCATCCAGTCGAGGGTCTCGAGGTACGCCCGGTCGAACGATCCGGCGCGCACCTGCGCGTCGGCCACGACCCGGGCCAGCACTGCGGCCCCATCGATCGAGAACGCGTCGCGGCGCAGGGTCCGGAACGAGGAGTGGAGGTCCCCGACGATCGAGGCGGCCTCGACGTCGTCGGGTGCACCCGCACGCAGGATGCGCAGCAACTCGGCGGCGGCGCGTGCGTCGGCGAGCGCGCGGTGGTGATCGTCGAGCCGGATGCCGTGTTCGCGTGTCGCGCTGCTCAGGCGCGAGCCGGACAGTTTGAGGGTGCAGATGCCGCGGCCCTCGGTGAGCTCGGCGTCGAGCCGGGAGAACTCGCCCTGCACCATGCGCACGTCGAAGGGCAGGTTGTGGGCCACGAGGATGTGGTCGTCGAGCCGGTCGGCGAGGTCACCCGCGATCTCCGCGAAGGTCGGGGCGGCCTCCACCATCGATGCACTGATGCCGTGGATGTGTTCGGGGCCGACGTCACGGCACGGATTGATGAGGGTGTCGTACTCGTCGACGGTCTCGAGGGTCGTCGCGTCGAGCACGACGACGGCGATCTCCACCACCCGATCCTGCGGGCCCAGTCCGGTCGTCTCGGTGTCGATCACGGCGAGCCGGGGCATGGCGCGCACGCTACCGGCGCCGGTCGACCGGCCGCCCCGGGAGTTCACCCGGCCTTCGGGTACTGGCGACCCGTGGAGGGCGGGGGCTGGATCCGGGCCAGGGTCTCGCGCGCCTGCGCGACCCCCTTGCGGCCGATGCGCCGGGTCCTGGCGTCGAGGTGACGGCCGATCCGGCCGCCGTCGAGGAGGTGCAGTTGCGTGGTCACGGGGACATTCGACCCCGGGGGTGTGACATCCATGCCCACTCCGATCGTCGTGGCCGTGGTGCCGGTGGCCCACGGCCCTGGCGCTGTCGACCTCGGCTCCGCCCGCGGTCGCCTCCCTATCGACAACGCCGCGCACCGACTGAAGGTTCCCGTCGCCGTGCGGCGGGCCGGGGTCCGGCGAGGGATCGGGCCGTACACTCCGGATCCCATGCCTCCCGCCGATCCGGCTCGCGCCTACCTCGATCATGCGGCCAGCACCCCGCCGCACCCGGACGTGCTCGCAGCGGTCCCCGGGTGGCTGGCGGACCATGGCGCCAATCCGACGGGGATGCACACGGCGGCCCGGGCGGCCAAGCGTGCGCTCGAGGAGGCCCGGGAGCGGATCGCGGCGGTGCTCGGCTGCGAACCGGGTGAGGTGGTGATCACCGGGGGTGGGACCGAATCCGACAACCTCGCGGTGAAGGGGACGGTGCGCGCCGCTCGACAGGCCGGGGATCCCGACCGCACGGTGATCGCCGCGTTCGAGCACCGGGCGGTGCTCGGTGCCGCCGATCGGCTGGCCCGTGAGGGGTCCGAGGTCGCGCTCGCGCCGGCGACCCCGAGTGGCACCATCGATCTCGATCGCCTCGCCGAGTTGCTCGACGAACGGGTCGCGCTCGTCTCGGTCATGACCGTCAACAACGAGGTCGGGACGCGTCAGCCGCTCGCCGAGGTCGCCGCGCTCGTGCGGGCGCACGCGCCGCGGGCCCGGCTCCACACCGACGCGGTGCAGGCCTGCACCTGGGTCGATGCCGACGCGTACGCCGAGGCCGACCTCGTCGCGGTCGCCGGTCACAAGGTCGGGGGACTGCGCGGGACCGGAGCGCTCGTCGTGCGCGGGGGCGTGCACCTCCTGCCCGAGATCGAGGGCGGGGGTCAGGAGCGGGACCGGCGCGCCGGTACCCCCGACGTCGTCGGTGCGCTCGCACTCGCGCTCGCACTCGAGGGGACCGCGGCGGCTCGACCCGCGGAGGCGACCCGCATCGCCGGGTTGCGGGACCGGCTCCTCGAGGGCCTGTTCGCCGAGATCCCGGATCTCGTGCTCCACGGCGCGTCGGAGCACCGCGTGGCCGGGTTCGCGCCGATCGGATTGCCCGGGTGCGACTCGGAGTCCCTGCTCGTCCTCCTCGATCTCGCCGGCGTGGATGCGTCGGCTGGTTCCTCGTGTGCTTCGGGTGCGACCGAGCCGTCGCACGTGCTCACCGCGATGGGGGTGGATCCGGGCACCGCGAAGGGCGCACTGCGCCTCACGCTCGGCTGGTCGTCATCGGACCGCGACGTCGACCGGGTCCTCGAGGTGCTCCCCGGGATCGTGCGGCAACTGCGCGGTGGCGCATGAGGGTGCTCGTCGCGATGAGCGGCGGTGTCGACTCCTCGGTCGCCGCCGCGATGCTGCGCGACGCGGGTCACGAGGTCACGGGTGTGACCCTCAAGTTGTGGGGCGGGGACTCCGACTCCGGGTGCTGCTCGGTCGCCGACGTCGAGGACGCTCGGCGGGTCGCACAGCAACTCGACCTCCCGCACTACGTGTTCAACCTGACCGCGGAGTTCGACGACCGGGTCGTGGATCCCTACGTGGCCGCGTACGCGGCCGGGCGTACGCCGAACCCGTGCGTGGAGTGCAACCGCTCCGTGAAGTGGGGTCTCCTCCTCGAACGCTGCCGGACCATGGGGTTCGACGCCCTCGCCACCGGACACCACGCACGGGTGGTGCGTGACGAGGGTGGCCGGGCCTGGATCGCCCGGGGCGCCGACGCGGCGAAGGATCAGTCGTACGTGCTCTCCGTGCTCGGCGGCGACGTGGTCGTCGACACGATGCTGCCGGTGGGCGACCTCACGAAGGCCGAGGTGCGCGCGCGGGCCGAGGCACTCGGTCTCCGGACCGCGACCAAGGCCGAGAGCATGGACGTGTGCTTCATCCGGCGCGACGAGCGCACCACCTTCCTGCGGTCCCGGGTCCCGCAGGCCCCGGGCCCGATCGTCGGGGTGGACGGCGCGCCGCTCGGGGAGCACGACGGCGTGGCCGGGTTCACGATCGGACAACGACGGGGGACCGGCGTGGCGGCCGGGGAGCGTCGGTACGTCGTCGACCTCGACGTCGGGACCGCGACGGTCGTGGTCGGCCGACGGGAGGACCTGCTGCGTGATCGCATCGACCTCGTCGGCCTCACCCCCACCCACGACCCGATCCCGGACGGCACGAGCGTGCTGGTCCAGACCAGTGCACACGGGGTGCCCGTCGTCGGCACGCTCGAGGCCACCCGCGTCCACCTCGCCGAACCGCGCCCGCGCGTCGCGCCGGGGCAGGTCGTGGCCCTCTACGACGGCGACCGGGTGATCGCCGGGGCCTACGCGGGCTGAGGGTCAGTCGGCGGTCGGTGCGGGGCCGGCGACCATCGGCCACCCGCCCGGCTTCCACGCGTAGACGACCTCGTGCTCGCCGTCGAGCGCGACCGCGGCGAACCCGATCCGTTCGAGCACCCGGCGCGCCGGCTCGTTCACGAGGTGGGTGATCGCGGCGACGAGGCGCAGGCCGAGTTCCCGGTGGATCTCCTCGCACACCGCGAGCAGCGCCTCCGACATGAGACCGGCCCCGCGGTGGGGTTCGGCGAGGGTGAACCCGATCTCGGCGACGTCGTCATCGGCCTGCCAGAGCACACCGATGTCACCGATGAGTCCCGGTGCATCGGTCCGCTCGATCGCGAGCTGCGCCCACTCGCCGCGCTCGAAGAGCGGATCGCGCATCGCCATCTCGGCGACGAGCATCACCGCCTCGTCGTAGGGCCACGGGACGGTCCAGCCCTGGAACGCCGCGGTCACGCCCTCGTTGCGGTACGCGTGGAGCGGATCGATGTCGTCGGCGCCGAAGCGTCGGACCAGGACGCGCTCGGTGCGGACGAGGACCGCGGGCGTCGCGGTCACGCGACCGGGAGCCGACGGCCCGCACACGCCGCGAGGAGCTGGTCACGCAGGACGGGCGCGAACGCGACCTCGCGCGCCCGCGTGCCCACGGTGGTGGAGCGCCGCCGGAGACCGAGCGGGGCCTCGTCGTCCAACCGCAGGATCGCGGTGGTCCGGGACGCGCCGAGACGCAGATCCAGCGTCCCGTCGGGGAGCGGTCGACCGCTCGGATGCGCGGAGATCCCGAGGATGTGCTCGCGCATGAACAGGATGGGATCGCTCATCGTCATCGGATCGTGCACCACGAACCCGGCCGGGACGATCACGGCCCAACGGCGGGACAGGGGATGGAGCGACCGCACCGTGCCGACGACGAGCAGCACGCCGACGCCGAGCGCGACGAGGCCGGGTACCCACGCCCGTGCGGCCAGGAGCAGCGGTCCGGTGGCGATGCCGAGGGTGAGCAACGCGAGCGCGAGCGGGATGAGGGTGAGGAGGAGGGCCGGTGGGACGCGCAGTGGGTAGCGCTCCTCGTCCCCGTACGCCGCGCCCTGGGCACACCAGCGCCCCACCTCGGCGCTCCCGGCGAGGATCGCGGCGATCGCGGTGGCGACGACCGCGAGCAGTGCGCC
>JBEAXD010000016.1:0-2608 GCA_041159995.1 Actinomycetota bacterium
GCGCACGGTCGTCACCCGCCGTCCGGCCACCCGTGCCACCGGTGTGACGCACGCGACCCGGGCGTCCCCGTCGACGAGCACCGTGCAGCAGCCGCACTGGCCCTGCGGCGCGCAGCCGTCCTTCACGTCGGTGACGCCGAGCCGTTCGCGCAGCACCGTGAGCAGCGTCTCCCCCGCTTCGGGTTCGACGGTCACCGCCACCCCATCGAGTTCGAACGAGACGTGATCGGACACCTGGCACCTCCGGCTGCGAGGATAGGGCGATGCGCACCCCCGACCTCTCCCGACGTGCTTTCCTCGGCGCCGGCCTCGCCGCCGGCGGCGCCGCGGCACTCGCCGCATGCGGCGGGTCCTCCTCCTCCGGGTCGTCGTCCACCGCGCCCCGCCGCCAACCGCTGCAGGCGCTGACGGTGTCGAGCGACCTGTACGTCGACCCGCGTCCGCAGCGGTTCGCCTTCATCTTCACCCGCGGCGAGGAGTTCGTGGACGCCGGCGACGCCACCGTCTCGATCCGACCCCGCGATGGCGCGTTCGGCGACGTCATCCCCGCGACGCTCCACACCGAGGGCCTCCCCGCGGGCCGGGGCATCTTCACCGCACCGCTGCTGCTGCCGCGGGCCGGGATCTGGGAGGCCCGGGCGACCCTCGACGGGCGATCCGCCACGTCGTTCTTCCAGGTCTCGGAGGAGGCGATCGCGCCGATCCTCGGCGACCGCGCATCCGACGCACCATCGCCGACGTCGATCGCGACCCTCGGCACCGATCCGATCTGCACGAGCGACCCGCCGTGCCCGCTGCACGCGCGGTCGCTCAGCGAGGTGATCGGGAAGGGTCGCCCCGTCGCCGTGATGTTCGCGACGCCCGCCCGGTGCCAGACCCGGTACTGCGGTCCCGTGCTCGATCAGTTGCTCGCGGTCGCCCCCGACTACGCCGAGTCGATCGACTTCGTGCACGTCGAGATCTACGCGTCGACCGAGGGCACCCAACTCGTGCCGACCGTCACGGCATGGGGCCTCGACAGTGAACCGTGGCTCTTCACGGTCGGTGCCGATGGGACCGTGCAGGAGCGCCTCGACGGCGCGTTCGCGACCGACGAGATCCGCGGCCTCCTCGACCGCGTCGGCGCCTAGCGCTTCTTCGCGGTCGCCTTCTTCGCGGTCGCCTTCTTCGCGGTCGCTGCCGTCGGCCGGATCGACCGCCGCCGACCACCGGCGATCGCCGCCCGCACCGTCGCGAAGTCGGCATCCGGGATGCGGTGCAGGTTGCCCTGGAACGCGAGCTTCCAGTGCTCGGCCGGCCACTTCTGCACGTACTCGAGACCCGGTGCGATCTCCGATGTCGGGATCCAGTCCTCCTCGACGAGCACCCGATCGGCCCGCACCTCGACCCGCCACGGGTAGTCCTCCCCGGGCTTCGAGGTCCAGATGAGTTCATGATCCTCGTACCCGTCCGACGTGATGCGGGCCGTGGCGGCGAAGACCTGCACTCCCGTGACGTAGTAGAGGAGATCGTCGCCCGCGGCCATCTGCTCCATGACCTTCCGGCGCTGTCGGGCCTTGAACCCCTGCTTCGTGAAGCCGAGATCGATCGTGCGCTGGAAGTTGTCGACCGAGGTCACGACCATCCAACTGCTCATGTGTGCCTCCCGGACGCGACGAACGGCCCCCTCGTGCGTCGCACGCGAGGACCGCTCACCGGAGGAATCGTGTGGATCAGGAGAAGGACTGGCCGCAGCCGCAGGTGCGCTGCGCGTTCGGGTTCGAGATGTGGAACCCGGCACCCTGGAGGCCGTCCTTGTAATCGAGGGAGGCGCCGCCGAGGTGCGCCATCGACGCCGGGTCGACCACGACCTGCACGCCGCCCTGCTCGCTGCGGACATCGTCCTCGGAGACGTCACCGTCGAAGAACATCTCGTACGAGAAGCCGGAGCAGCCGCCGGGCCGCACGGCGACACGCAGCGCGAGGCCGGGCTGGTCCTCGGCCTCGATGAGCTCCTTGAGCTTGGCGGCGGCCGAGTCGGTGAGCAGGAACTGCGACCGGGAATCGGTGACGGAGAACATGTGGGGACCTCCACGTGGGGTTCGGGTCGGGGAATCCCCCGACGTCGAGTGACCAGCAGGGTACCCGACCGGCACCGGTCGGCACCCCTCGCCGCCCGGATGAACCGCTCCCGGCCGCTCGACATTCCCGGCGGCCGTCCGGCGCGGCGGCGTCGTAACGTGATGGTCCCGGCGGTGTGCCGACCCGAACCCCGCACCGCTCCTCCCGAGGTGACGACCCCGTGACCACGAACGATCCGCAGCCGAACCCGCCGGTCGCCACGCCGGAGGACGTCCGCGCCATCCTCGGCGGAGTCCTCGACCCCGAACTCGGCGCTCCGATCACGGACCTCGGGATGGTCGGCGCGGTCGACCTCGTCGATGGACGGGCCCGGGTCGAGATCGTGCTCACCACCCTCGGGTGCCCGCTGCGGGCCCAGATCAGACGAGAGGTCCTCGCCCGGGTCGAGTCCCTGCCGGGCGTCGCCGAGGTCACGGTCGACTGGATCGAGATGACGGCGGAGCAGCGCGCGCACACGATGGACGTCGCCCGCCGGCGGGCCCAGGAC
>JBEAXD010000099.1:0-16538 GCA_041159995.1 Actinomycetota bacterium
CCCGGGTGACGCCGAGGGAGCGCAGCAGGTCCCCGACCCCACCGGCCACGCTCGATGCGCTGCGTTCGGTGCGGGGCAGCCACCGGGTGACGAGCGACAACCCCGAGGAGCAGTACCAGGCGCTCGAGAAGTACGGCCGGGACCTCACCGCCGAGGCGCGCCGGGGCCGACTCGATCCGGTCATCGGCCGGGACGAGGAGATCCGGCGGGTCATCCAGGTGCTCAGCCGTCGCACGAAGAACAACCCGGTGCTCATCGGCGAACCGGGCGTCGGCAAGACCGCGATCGCCGAGGGATTGGCCCGCCGCATCGTCGAGGGCGACGTCCCGGAGTCGCTGCGCAACAAGCGACTCATCTCGCTCGACATCGGCTCGATGATCGCCGGGGCGAAGTTCCGCGGCGAGTTCGAGGAGCGGATGAAGGCGGTGCTCAAGGAGATCATCGACTCGGACGGCGAGGTCGTCACCTTCATCGACGAGTTGCACACCATCGTCGGAGCCGGTGGGGCCGAGGGTGCGGTCGATGCCGGCAACATGATCAAGCCGATGCTGGCCCGCGGTGAGCTCCGCATGGTCGGCGCGACCACGCTCGACGAGTACCGCAAGTACATCGAGAAGGACCCGGCGCTCGAGCGCCGTTTCCAGCAGGTGTACGTGGGCGAGCCGTCGGTGCAGGACACGGTGGCGATCCTGCGCGGCCTCAAGGAGCGGTACGAGGTCCACCACGGCGTGCGCATCCAGGACGCGGCGCTCGTGGCCGCCTCGGTGCTGTCCGACCGGTACATCCCGTCCCGGCAACTCCCGGACAAGGCGATCGATCTCATCGACGAGGCGGCGTCCCGCCTGCGCATCGAGATCGATTCGATGCCGTTCGAGATCGACGTGGTCGAGCGGCGCATCCGGCAGTTGGAGATCGAGCGTGCCGCGCTGGCGAAGGAGACCGACGACGCGTCGGCCCAGCGGCTCGGGGCGCTCGAGGCCGAACTGGCCGAACTCGCCGAGGAGCGCGACGGGATGGTCGCGCACTGGCAGACCGAGAAGGATGCGATCACCGAGATCCGCGACCTCAAGGAGTCGCTCGAGACCGCACGCACCGACGCCGAGGTCGCCGAGCGCAACGGGGACCTCGAACGTGCCGCCTCGCTCCGCTACGGCACGATGCGGGACCTCGAGACCGAGATCGCGCAGCGCACCGAGCGCCTCGCGGGACTCCAGTCCGAGGTGCAGATGCTCAAGGAGGAGGTCGACGAGGAGGACGTCGCCGAGATCGTCGCGAAGTGGACCGGCATCCCCGTGAGCCGGCTCATGGAGGGCGAGATGTCCAAGCTCGTGCGGATGGAGGACGAGCTCCACGCCCGCGTCATCGGGCAGGACGACGCGGTCACCGCAGTGGCGAACGCAATCAGGCGTTCCCGGGCCGGCCTCGCCGACCCGCACCGACCGATCGGCTCCTTCCTGTTCCTCGGCCCGACCGGGGTCGGCAAGACCGAACTCGCCCGCGCCCTCGCCGAGTTCCTGTTCGACGACGAACGGGCGATGGTCCGCATCGACATGAGCGAGTACATGGAGAAGCACGCGGTGTCGCGGCTCGTCGGAGCGCCTCCGGGATACGTCGGTTACGAGGAGGGCGGGCAGCTCACCGAGGCGGTCCGACGGCGCCCGTACTCGGTCGTCCTGCTCGACGAGGTCGAGAAGGCCCACCCCGACGTGTTCAACGTGCTCCTCGCCCTCATGGACGACGGGCGGCTCACCGACGGGCAGGGCCGGACCGTCGACTTCTCGAACTGCGTGCTCATCATGACGAGCAACCTGGGTGCGGGGCTCACGCCCGAGGGCGTCATGACCGCGGTGCGGGCCCACTTCAAGCCGGAGTTCGTGAACCGCATCGACGAGACGGTCGTGTTCCACGCTCTCGGCCAGGAGCACATCGCCGACATCGTGGGGATCCAACTCGAGAGCCTGCGCGATCGGCTCCTCGCTCGCGGTCTCGGCCTCGAGGTGAGCGACGCGGCCCGGGACTGGCTCGCCCGCACCGGCTACGACCCGGACTACGGCGCCCGACCCCTCAAGCGCGTCCTCCAGCGCGAGCTGGCCGACCCGATCGCGCTCGGGGTGCTCCAGGGCTCCTACCGCGACGGCGACATCGTGCGGGTCGACGCCTCACCCGACGGGCTGGTCTTCGGCCGGTCGGAATCGGTCCGCCTCGACTGACCCGAGCCCGGTGGGCGGCAGCGATCCGCACCCCGGCGATACCCATCGGGTCCGCCGGGGCCGGTCGTGTAGCGTCCCACCAACGTGAGCGTCATTTCCAGCGGCGAGGTCCGCGTTCGAGGGAGCGTCACGTGCCGGGTGCTGTGATCGTCGGTACCCAGTGGGGTGACGAGGGCAAGGGCAGGTTCACCGACTACCTCGCGGCGGACGCGTCGCTCTGCGTGCGCTACCAGGGTGGCCACAACGCCGGGCACACGATCATCGTCGACGGCGAGGTCTTCAAGCTCCAGCTCGTGCCGAGCGGCGTGCTCTACGCGGGCGTCACGCCGGTCATCGGCAACGGGGTCGTGGTCGATCCGGCGGTGCTCATCGCCGAGCTCGACATGCTCAACGCCAAGGGCGTCGACACGTCGCGACTGCGGCTCTCCGGCAACGCGCACCTCATCATGCCGTACCACCAGGAGATCGACCGGGTCACCGAGCGGTACCTCGGCAAGAACAAACTCGGCACCACCAAGCGCGGTATCGGGCCGACCTATGCCGACAAGGCGCTGCGGGTCGGCCTCCGGGTGCAGGACCTCCTCGACCCGAAGATCTTCCGCGAGAAGCTCGAACTGGTCCTGCGGGAGAAGAACGGCCTGCTCTCGAAGGTCTACAACCGACTCCCGATGGATCTGGACGAGATCGCCGACGCCTACCTCGCGATGGCCCCGCGTCTCGCACCCCACATCGACGACACGGTGCACGTCATCCACGACGCGCTCGATCGCGACGAGTGGGTGCTGTTCGAGGGTGCGCAGGCGACGTACCTCGACCTCGACCACGGCACCTACCCGTTCGTGACCTCGAGCAACCCGATCGCGGGTGGGGTGTGTCCCGGCGCGGGTGTCGGACCGCTCGCGATCCAACGCATCGTCGGCGTGGTGAAGGCCTACCTCACCCGCGTCGGTTCCGGTCCGTTCCCGACCGAGTTGTTCGAGGGGGATGCGGTCGGCGACGAACTCGTCGAACGCGGCGGGGAGTTCGGCACGAACACCGGCCGGCGTCGTCGGCCGGGCTGGCTGGACCTCGTCATGCTCAAGCACGCGACGCGACTCAACACGTGCACCGAACTCGCGATCACCAAGCTCGATGTGCTCTCGCCGTTCGAGGAGATCAAGGTCTGCGTGGGCTACGTGGGTGAGGACGGTACGGAGTACGACTACGTGCCGTACCACCAGTCGATCCTCCACAAGGTGACGCCGGTCTACGAGACCCTCCCGGGCTGGGCGAGTGACATCGAGACCGCGCACACGCTCGCCGATCTCCCGAAGGCCGCGCAGGACTACGTGCAGTTCATCGAGGACTACACGAAGGTCCCGGTCTCGTTCGTGTCCGTGGGTCCCGCCCGCGACCAGACCGTGGTCCTCCCCCGGGAGCGCTGACCGTGCGGGTCCTCGTCCTCGGGAGTGGGGGCCGGGAGCACGCGTTGGCGTGGGGGCTCGCCCGATCGGCGTCGGTCGACGCGGTCCTCATCGGTCCGGGCAACCCCGGGACGGCCACCGTGGGGACCAACGTCGTCGTGGACCCGACCGACGGCGGCGCGGTCGTCGACCTCGCCCGGCGCGAGGGCATCGACCTCGTCGTCATCGGCCCCGAGGCCCCGCTCGTCGCCGGGGTCGCCGACGCACTGCGGGCCGCCGGGATCGCTGCGTTCGGACCCGGTGCGGACGGCGCCCGCCTCGAGGGTTCGAAGGCGTGGATGAAGGAGGTGCTCGCGGCGGCCGGGGTGCCGACCGCGGCGCACGCGACCTTCGGCGCGGGCGATGAGGCCGCGGCACTCGCGTACCTCGAGACCATGCCCGGCCTCTACGTGGTCAAGACCGACGGCCTGGCCGCGGGCAAGGGCGTGGTCGTCACCGAGTCGCTCGCCGAGGCCCGGGACGCGGTCCGTTCCTACCTCTCGGGCGACGCCTTCGGCGACGCCGGCCGCACGCTCGTCATCGAGGAGGGCCTCACCGGCCCCGAGGTCTCGCTGCTCGTCGTCTGCGACGGCTCGCTCGGGGGCGTCGCCCTCGCGCCCGCCCAGGACTTCAAGCGGATCGGCGAGGGCGACACCGGTCCGAACACCGGCGGGATGGGGGCGTACTCGCCGGTGCCGGTCGCGACCGACGCGCTGGTCGACGAGGTCATGGAGCGCGCGGTCGCCCCGACCCTCGCGGAGCTCGCGCGCCGCGGCATCGAGTACCGGGGCGTGCTCTACGCCGGGATGATGCTCACCCCGACGGGACCGAAACTGCTCGAGTACAACGTCCGTTTCGGCGATCCGGAGTGCGAGGTCGTCGTCCCCCGCATCGCCAGCGACCTCGGCGTCCATCTCCACGAGGCTGCGACCGGCCGACTCACCACGCCGGTCGTGTTCGCCGCGGACGCCGCGGTCACCGTCGTGGCCGCGGCCGAGGGGTACCCGCTCGCGCCGCGCACGGGTGATCGCATCGAGGGACTCGACGAGGCCGGCGCGATCGAGGGCGTGACCGTGTTCCACGCGGGGACGCGGGCCGACGGTGACGCGATCCTCACCGCGGGCGGACGCGTGCTCACGGTGACCGGCCGCGGCGCCTCCATCGCGGACGCCCGGGCCCGGGCCTACGCGGCGGTCGACCGGCTCTGCTGGCCCGGCATCACCTTCCGTTCCGACATCGCCGCAGCCGCGGCCGACTGACGAGGTCCGATCCGCATGATCCCCCGGTACTCCCGCCCCGAGATGGCCGCCCTCTTCACCGACGACGCGAAGTTCGGCGCGTGGCTCGAGGTCGAGATCCTCGCAACGGAGGCGTGGGCCGAACTCGGCGTGGTGCCGGAACAGGCCGCCGCAGCGGTGCGGGCGCGCGCTTCGTTCGACGTCGCGGCGATCGAGGCCCGTGAGGAGATCACCCAGCACGACGTCGCGGCGTTCGTCGACATCGTCCAGGAGTCGATCGGCCAACCCGAGGGCGCGTGGGTCCACTACGGCCTCACGTCCTCCGATGTGGTGGACACCGCGCTCGCGCTGCAGCTCACCCGCGCCGCTGATCTCCTGCTCGAGACCGCGGCGCGCCTCGAGTCCACCATCGCCCGACGGGCCCAGGAGTTCCGCAGCACGCCGATGGTCGGGCGGACGCACGGCATCCACGCGGAGCCGACGACCTTCGGCATCGTGCTCGCGCTCTGGGCCCTCCAGGTGCGCCGCGACCGTGAACGGCTGCTCCGGGCTCGGGCGGCGATCGCGGTGGGCAAGTTGTCCGGCGCGGTGGGCACCTACTCGAACGTGGACCCTGCGGTGGAGGCCAGCGTGTGCGCGCGTCTGGGGCTCACCCCGGTGCCCGCCACCCAGGTGCTGGCCCGTGACCGCCACGCAGAGCTGCTGTACGCGTGCGCCGCGGTCGGCACGACGGTCGAGACGATCGCGCTCGAGATCCGGCACCTGCAGCGCACTGAGCTGCGCGAGGCGGAGGAGCCGTTCCGGGCCGGGAAGCAGAAGGGCTCCTCCGCGATGCCCCACAAGCGCAACCCGGTGAAGAGCGAACAGTTGTGCGGCCTCGCCCGCATCCTGCGGGCCAACCTGCAGGCCGGGCTCGAGAACGTCGCGCTCTGGCACGAACGCGACATCTCGCACTCCTCGGTCGAGCGGGTGATCCTCCCCGACTCGTGCATCCTCGCCCACTACGTGATGGTGCAGGCCGAGCGCCTCGTCGACGGCCTCGTCGTCTACCCGGAGCGGATGCTCGAGAACCTCGACGGCTCCTTCGGGCTCGTGTTCAGCCAGCCGGTGCTGCTCGCGCTCGTGGAGAGCGGCCTGTCCCGGGACGACGCGTACCGACTGGTGCAGCGCAACGCCATGGCGACCTGGGAGGCGCGACGACCGTTCATCGAGGTGCTGCGTGCGGACGCCGAGGTCGCCGCGGCGCTGCCCGACGATCGACTCGCGGCGTGCTTCGACCTCACGAAGGCCCTCGCCAACACGACCCGCACGTTCGACATCCTCGAGGCGACCCTGGCCGAGCCGCTCGCATGAGCATCTCGCTGCCCCACATCTACTCGGGGAAGGTCCGTGACCTGTACGACGCCGGTGCGGGGCGCATGCTCATGGTGGCGAGTGATCGGCTCTCGGTCTTCGACGTCATCCTCCCGGACCCCGTCCCGGACAAGGGTCGGGTCCTCACCGCCATCAGCGCGTTCTGGTTCGGCGCGATGGCCGATCTCATCCCGAACCACTTGCTCACCGCCGACCCGGCCGGTTTCCCCGAGGGGGTCGGGTCCGAGTTCGCCGGACGCTCGATGCTCGTCGAGGTCACCTCGCCCGTGCGGATGGAGTGCATCGCCCGGGGCCACCTGTTCGGGGGCGCCTGGAAGGAGTACCGGGAGGCCGGCACGGTGCAGGGTCGACCGATGCCGGCCGGCATGCGGGAGGCCGAGGCGCTGCCCGAGCCGCTCTTCACCCCGACCTCGAAACCCGAGGTCGGCCACGACCTCCCGATCACCGACGCCGAGGCGATCGACCTCGTCGGCGCCGAGCGGTTCGAGGAGATCCGCGCCGTGACCCTCGCGGTCTACGAGCGCGGGGCCCGCATGGCGGCCGAGCGCGGGATCATCCTCGCCGACACCAAGTTGGAGTTCGGCCTGCGCGACGACGGCACCCTCGTCCTCATCGACGAGGTGCTCACCCCGGACTCATCGCGGTACTGGCCGGCGGAGTCGTTCGCGCCCGGCGGGAGCCCGCCATCGTTCGACAAGCAGTTCGTGCGCGACCACTACCTCGCCATCGGGTGGGACCAGACCCCGCCCGCGCCGCCCGTGCCGCCCGCGGTGATCGCCGGGACGCGCGATCGGTACGTCGAGGCGTACGAACGCCTGACCGGCCTTCCCTTCGCCGATTGGTACGGCGGGTAAGGTCCGGCGCATGGCGCGCTACGAGGCTCGGATCGAGGTCACCCACCTGCCCGGCATCCTCGACCCCCAGGGGGTCACGGTCGAACGGGCCCTCCCGGCCCTCGGGTACACGAACGTCACCCACGTGAAGATCGGGAAGTCGATCCGCCTCGAGGTCGAGGCGTCCGATGAGGGTACGGCCCGGGCCCAGGTCGAGGAGATGTGCGAGCGCCTGCTCGCCAACCCGGTCATCGAGGCGTACGAGATCCACCTCGCGGAGTTCGCGGGCTGATGGCACCCCGGGTCGGCGTCGTCGTCTTCCCCGGCACGAACTGTGAACTCGACGCCGCCTACGCGCTCGAGCATGCGGGCGCCGAAGCGGTCACGCTCTTCCACGCCGACACCGATCTCCGGGGCGTCGACGGGGTCGTCGTGCCCGGGGGATTCGCCCACGGCGACTACCTCCGCACGGGCGCCATCGCGCGCTTCTCGCCCATGATGGCGAGCGTCGCCGGGTTCGCGGCCGCCGGTGGGCCGGTGGTCGGCATCTGCAACGGGTTCCAGGTGCTGTGCGAGGCGGGACTGCTGCCGGGGGCGCTCCAGAAGAACGCAGGGTTGAAGTTCATCTGCCGCACCGTCGACCTGCGGGTCGAGACGACCACGACCGCGCTCACGAACGCGCTCGAGGTCGGCGCCACCCTCCGCATCCCGATCAACCACTTCGAGGGCAACTACACCTGCGGGCCCGAGACGCTGGCTCGTCTGCGGGACGAGGATCGGATCGTGGTGCGCTACGTCGACAACCCGAACGGCAGCATCGACTCCATCGCCGGGGTGTGCAACGAGGGTCGCAACGTGGTCGGACTCATGCCGCATCCGGAGCGGGCCATCGAGTCGGTGCTCGGCTCGGCCGACGGCGCCGGGATGATCGCCTCGATCGTCGAGGCCGCCGGCGCGGGGGTGGCGCGGTGAGCCTCCGCCCGAAGCAGGCCGCGCTCGCGACGGTGTTCGAGGAGTACGGCATCAAGCGGGGTGAGTTCACCCTCGCCTCGGGCCGCACCTCGCAGTGGTACCTCGACGGGCGGCAGGTGACCTTCCGGGGCGACTGCATCGAACTCGTGGGGGCCGCGGTCATGGAGGCGATCGGGGCGGGCGGGGGCTGCGCGTTCGACTCGTGCGGAGGCCTCGCGGTCGGCGCGGTCCCGGTGGGTCTCGCGGTCGGACTCGCATCCGGCAAGCCGTCCTTCGCCGTGCGCAAGGAGGCCAAGGGTCACGGCGTCGGCGGCCGCATGGCCGGTCCGGTCGAACCCCACCACCGGGTGCTCGTCGTCGAGGACACCGCCACGAGCGGCGGCTCGATCATCGAGGCGATCGACGCGCTGCAGGCATTCGGTTGCACGGTGGTGGGTGCGAGCGTGCTGCTCGACCGGGGTGGTGAGCTCGGTGCGATCCTCGCCGCCCGCGACATCGCCTACTTCCCGGTGCTCGGCGCGCCGGACGTCGGCTTCGCGTTCGGCTCCTGACGCGCGCGCCGGGCGCCCGGAGGGGCGTCAGCCGCGCGTGCGCTGGATGCCGGCCTTCTTCAGCACGTCGGCGGCCACACCGAAGTCGCGCCAGGTGCCGTAGGTGATGCCCTTGCGCTCGCCGTAGGACCGGGCGACCTTCACGAACTCGGCCTCGAGTGCGCTGAGGTCGACGCCCTCGGACAGGCGATCGGCCTCCGTCCTGAGGTCGCGCTGCCGCTGGAGCAGCTCGAGGCGGACGATGCCGGTGGCGGACTTCAGTTCGGTCTCGGTCTGCGCGAGCTGCTTGGTGACGCTCTCGGTCGTGCGCTTGCGGCCCTGCTTCGGCCGGTGCGCCTCGAGCGCCTCGAGGTAGCGCGCGACGGCGCGGCTCTCGTTGCGACCGGCCGCGAGCTTGGCCTTGTGCTCGGCGGTCATCGTCGACTTCTTCTTCGGTGCAGCCATCGGAAATCTCCCTCGGGGTATGGAGAGGAATGTGCGAACTGGGGACGAACCTACCAGAGGGAATTCCCGGGAATCGTGCGTGGCCATATGGGTCAATTCCGCGCTCGTCCGGACCGTATTTCGGGGCTCGGGCCGGGACCGGGGGCGTGATGGGGCCTCGGGTAGCCTCGCCGGCGATGACGACGGAGCCCCTCCACCGCCAGCTCGGCCTCACCGATGACGAGCTCGCCCGCATCGTCGATCTCCTCGGGCGGGAGCCCTCCGAACTCGAACTGGCGATGTACGCCGTCATGTGGAGCGAACACTGCTCCTACAAGTCCTCGAAGGTGCACCTCAAGCGGTTCCCGACCGAGGCGCCGTGGGTGCTCGTCGGACCGGGCGAGGGCGCCGGGGTCATCGACGTGGGTGACGGGCTCGCGGTCGCGGTCCGCATCGAGAGCCACAACCACCCCTCCGCCGTCGAGCCCTACCAGGGGGCGGCCACCGGGGTCGGGGGCATCATCCGCGACATCTTCTCCATGGGTGCCCGTCCGATCGCCCTCATGGATCCGTTGCGCTTCGGGACGCTCGACGACGCGCGCACCCGATTCATCGTCGAGGGCGTCGTATCGGGCATCAGCGGCTACGGCAATGCGGTCGGTGTGCCCACCGTCGGGGGCGACGTCGTGTTCGACCCCTGCTACCGGGGCAATCCGCTCGTCAACGTGTTCTGCCTCGGCCTGCTGCCCCAGGAACGGCTCGTGCTCGCCACGGCCGAGGGCGTGGGCAACCTCGCGGTGCTCCTCGGCGCGTCGACCGGTCGGGACGGCATCGGCGGAGCCAGCGTGCTCGCGTCGGCCGGCTTCGAGGAGGGATCGGAGGCCAAGCGTCCGAGCGTGCAGGTCGGTGATCCGTTCGAGGAGAAGAAGCTCATCGAGGCCTGTCTCCAGCTCCTCGACGAGAACCTCGCGGTCGGGGTGCAGGATCTCGGTGCGGCCGGCATCTGCTGTGCGACCTCGGAGACCGCGGCGAAGGCCGGCAACGGCATGGACGTCGACATCGCGCGCGTCACCCGTCGTGAGCCGGGCATGAACGCGGTCGAGATCATGACGTCCGAGAGCCAGGAGCGGATGCTCGCGATCGTCGAACCCGGGAACCTCGATGCGGTGCTCGCGCTCTGCGAACGGTGGGAGGTGCGCGCGACGGTGATCGGGCGGGTCACCGACACCGGACGGTTCCGCGTCTACGACGGCATCTTCGAGGCCGACCCCGCGACGGCGGCCGCGCTCCAACCGCTCGCCGACGTCCCGGTCGAGAGTCTCGGGGACGGTCCGACCTACGACCGCCCGCTGGCGCCCCCGGCCGACCGCGCGGCCCGGCAGGCCGCGGACCCGGGCGTCCCCCTGCTCGCCCGTTTCCCGGAGGGCACGGACCTCTCGGATGAACTGCTCGGACTGCTCGCCCGTCCGAATCTCGCCGACAAGTCCTGGGTGTGGCGCCAGTACGACCACCAGCTCTTCCTCAACACGGTGAGTGGACCCGGCGGCGACGCCTCGGTGCTCCGGCTCAAGGATGCGCCGGGACGTGCGCTCGCGCTCAGTGTCGACGGCAGGGCCCGTCAGGTCGCGCTCGATCCGCGGGTCGGTGGGCAGCTCGTCGTGCTCGAGGCGGCGCGCAACGTCGCGTGCTCCGGCGCTCGGCCGATGGCCCTCGTCAACTGCCTCAACTTCGGGAACCCGGAGCACCCCGAGGTGATGTGGCAGTTCTCGGAGGTCGTCGACGGCATGAGCGAGGCGTGCGACGCGCTCGGCATCCCCGTCATCGGCGGCAACGTGTCCTTCTACAACGAATCCCGGGGTACCGACATCGATCCGACGCCGGTCGTCGGGGTGATCGGGCTGCTCGACGGGCTGGGTGATCGGGCCCCGTCGACGATCGCGTTCGAGCACGGCCAGTCGATCATCGTGCTCGGGGAGACCGCGCCGGAGTTCGGCGGCTCCGAGTGGGCCGACGTCCACGGGCTGCGCGACGGGCGACCCCCGGCGGTGGACCTCGCGGCGGCGCGGGCGCTCAACGGACTCGTGGCCGCCCTGGTGCTCGACGACCTGGCCTCGACGGTCCACGACTGCTCCGACGGCGGACTCGCCGTCGCGCTCGTCGAGATGGCGATCGCCGGCGGCGTCGGGTTCGAGGTCTCGATCGGCGGCGCGATCGGGTGCTTCTCCGAGAGCACGTCGCGCGTCGTCCTCGGCGTGGCCGCGGATCGGGTCGTCGACGTGCTCGGCCGGGCCGCCGCGGCGGGGGTGCCGGCCGAGGAGATCGGCACGGTCGGCGGAGACCGCCTCGTGGCCCGCGGTGCGTTCGACGTCGCGCGGGACGAGGCCGAGCAGGTGTGGCGGGAGGCGATCCCGACCGCGCTCGGCGTTGAGGCCTAGGGCGCGCTCAGGCCGACCGAGTCGAGGTAGTCGAGGACGAGGTCGGCCGACTCCGCGACCGTGCGGTCGTGGGTCGGGACGACCACCTCGGGTGCGAGCGGCGCCTCGTAGGGGTCGCTCACCCCGGTGAACTCGGGGATCTCGCCGGCGCGGGCCTTCGCGTACAGCCCCTTGACGTCGCGCTCCTCGCACACCTCGAGCGGGGTGGCCACGTGGATCTCGACGAAGTTGCCGTCGTGCATGGCGCGCACGGCGTCGCGGGTCGCTCGGTAGGGGGAGATCGCCGCGGTGATGGCGATGATCCCGTTGCGGGCGAGCACCGAGGCCACCCAGCCGATGCGGTCGACGTTGACGTCGCGGTCGGCCTTCGAGAACCCGAGACCCTTGCTGAGGTGCTCGCGCACCTCGTCGCCGTCGAGGATCTCGACCCGGTGACCGCGCTCGCGCAGGCGAGCGGCGACCTCGACCGCCACGGTGGACTTCCCGGCCCCGGACAGACCGGTGAACCACAGGCTCGCCCCGCGGGCCCAGGGATCGAAGGTGTCGCCGACGGCGGTGGGGCGCTCGGTCATGGCCGGAGACGGTAGACGACGCCGGACCGACCCCCGGCCCGAACGGAGCGTCCGGGCCGACGGCGGTGCGGCGCGGTGTGCGAGACTCCATCCCCGTGGGGTCCTCGCTCGGTCACTACTGCGGCGTCTTCGGCGTCTACGCACCGAACCAGCCGGTGGCCCACCTCGCGTACCTCGGGCTCTTCGCGCTGCAGCACCGTGGTCAGGAGTCGGCCGGCATCGCGGTGAGCGACGGCACGACCATCACCGTGGTCAAGGACATGGGTCTCGTCACGCAGGTGTTCGACGAGCGCAACCTCGCGTCGCTGCACGGGCACATCGCGATCGGCCACAACCGTTACTCGACGACCGGTTCCTCGTCCTGGCGCAACGCGCAACCGGTCTACCGATCCGTGGGCGAGGCCGGGTTCGCGCTCGGGCACAACGGCAACCTGACGAACACCGAGGAGCTCGCGGCCCAACTCGGCATGCTGCCCGGCCTCGAGCCGGTGCACGAGTCGGTCGACTCGACCACCGACTCCGCGCTCGTCGCCGAACTGGTGGCTCGCGCGTGGCCGGAGGAGCGCTCGGACGGCAAGGAGCTCGAACTCGCGCTCGAGAAGGTGCTGCCGAAGCTCGAGGGCGGCTTCTCCTTCGTGCTCATGGATGACTCGCACCTCATCGGCGCCCGCGATCCGCACGGCTTCTGGCCGCTCGTGCTCGGCCGACTCGACGGTGGTGGCTGGGTGTTCGCCAGCGAGTCCGCCGCGCTCGATCTCGTCGGCGCCCACTACGTGCGCGACGTGCAGCCGGGCGAGATGATCGTCATCGACGCGACCGGCGTCCGGCGCGAGGTGCGCTGGGCCGAGCCGGAGCCGCGGCTGTGCCTGTTCGAGTTCGTGTACTTCTCGCGACCGGACACCCGGCTCTACGGTCACACCGTGCACACGGCACGGCAGCGCATGGGAGAGGCGCTGGCCAAGCAGGCGCCGGTCGATGCGGACATGGTCGTCCCGGTGCCCGAATCGGGGATCCCGGCCGCCCAGGGCTTCGCCCGCGCCTCGGGCATCCCGTACGGCGACGGTCTGGTGAAGAATCGCTACGTCGGGCGCACGTTCATCCAGCCCTCGCAGAAGATGCGCGGCGCGGGCGTGCGCATGAAGTTGAACCCGCTGCCCGAGAACATCGCGGGCAAGCGGCTCGTGGTGGTCGACGACTCGATCGTGCGCGGCACGACGACGCGCCAGGTCATCACGATGCTGCGCGAAGCGGGCGCCGCGGAGGTGCACTTCCGCGTCTCCTCGCCGCCCTACCGCTGGCCGTGCTTCTACGGCATGGACACCGGACGGCGGAGTGAACTGCTCGCGGCCGACCTCTCGGTCGGGGAGATCCGCGAGTACCTCGGGGTCGATTCCCTCGCCTACCTCGAGATCGACCGGCTCACCGCCGCGACCGGCGCGGCGGCCGAGTCCTTCTGCACGGCCTGCCTGACCGGTGAGTACCCGGTACCGGTGCCGCTCGACGACGCGAAGCTCCTCCTCGAGGCGCCCGCTCCCGCGGTGGATGCGTCGAGCACCCCGGCCGACGCCCGATGACCGACCGTCCCGACGCGCCGCTCACCTACCGGGACGCCGGCGTCGACATCGAGGCGGGCGAGGCCGCCGTCGAGCGGATCAAGGCGCACGTCCGCTCGACCTTCCGACCCGAGGTCCTCGGCGACCTCGGCGGGTTCGGGGGGCTGTTCTCCCTCGGCCACCACGGGCGCAAGGACCCGGTGCTCGTCGCGTCGACCGACGGCGTCGGTACGAAGTCGATGATCGCCCGGCTCACCGGGATCTACGACACCATCGGCATCGACCTCGTGGCGATGAGCGCGGACGACATCGCGGTGCAGGGCGCCGAGCCGTTGCTGTTCCTCGATTACATCTCGGTGGGTCGGCTCGACCCCGCGATGGTCGACGCGATCGTGGAGGGCGTGGCGGCGGGCTGTCGTCAGGCCGGGTGCGCGCTCATCGGCGGCGAGATGTCGGAGCACCCGGATCTCATGGCGCCCGGCGAGTTCGACCTCGTGGGATTCGCGGTCGGCATCGTCGACCGGGCCGCGATCCTGCCCAAGGGCGTGCACGCCGGGGACCGCATCATCGGGTTCGCGAGTCCGGGGCTGCGCTCCAACGGGTACTCCCTCGCCCGACGCGCCCTCATCGACCGCGCGGGTCGCGATCTCACGGCACCGGCGTGGCCGGGCTGGGGTCACTCGCTCGGCGAGGAACTGCTGCGGCCGAGCGTGATCTACGCGCCGGCGATGGCCGCGCTGCGACGCAAGGTGGAGGTCCACGCGTTCGCGCACGTCACCGGGGGCGGCATCGCCGGCAACCTCGTCCGCGTGCTCCCGCACGGCGTCGACGGTGTGGTGCACCGCGGGATCTGGGAGGAGCCGCGGATCTTCGCCGAGGTGCAGGCGGCCGGCGACATCGCGGACGCCGAGATGGAGGCGACCTTCAACCTCGGGCTCGGGATGCTCGCGGTCGTGCCGGCCCGCGAGGTCGAGCATGCGCTCGACGCGGTGCGGGCCGCGGGTCACCAGGCCTGGGCGGTGGGTGAGATCGTCGCCGGTCACGGTCGCGCGCACGTCGAGCACGTCTGACGCATCTCGCACCGGGCCGGTCGGGCCGGTCGGTTCAGTCGAACCAGTGCACGGCCACCCAGGCCCGGCGATGACAGGAGGGGCACTGCATCCACCGCGAGTGGTGCCGCCACGGCATCCAGCCCCAGAGGGGCAGGTGGTACCGCACGAACTCGACGTAGGACACCCGGGTGCGACCCTTGCACCGCTCGCACTCGAGCACGACGGTGCCCGGTCGGCGGCGCGCCGCGGAGAAGAAGGCGGCCCGCGGCGACTCGCTCATGCCGTGCGGATGTCCGGCACGGCGGCGACGGCGGGTTCGAGTCCGAGGCGCACGGCGATGCGGCGGGCGATCTCGCGGTAGGCGATCGCGCCGGGCGACGTGGGCGCGTGCTCGATGATCGATCGGGCTGCGGCGGGGCTCTCGGCGAACCGCACCGAGCGGGGGATCGGCGGTCCGATGACCTCGAGGCCGTACCGGTCCCGCACGTCGGCGACGACCTCACGGCCGTGGCGGGTGCGCCCGTCGAACATCGTGGCCAGCACTCCGAGCACCTCGAGGTCCGGCTGGGTGAACGCTCGCACGTCGGCGATCGTCTCGAGGAGTTGCCCGACGCCCCGGTGCGAGAGCGTCTCGCACTGCAGCGGCACGGCGACCGCGTCCGCTGCGGTGAGGCCATTGATCGTGAGGATCCCGAGCGAGGGCGGGCAGTCGACGATCGCGACGTCGAAGGCGGCGCGCAGCGGTTCGATCGCCCGGGCGAGCGCGTACTCCCGTCCGGTCCGGTTCAGCAGCCCCACCTCGGTGGCCGCGAGCTCGATCGAGGCCGGCAGCACGGTGACGCCCCCGACCGGGACCGCCACCCGGTCGGCCGGGGTGCGCCCGGCGAGCACGTCGTGGAGCGATGCGCCGCGGCCCTCCGGATCGAGGCCCAGGGAGTAGGTGAGACAGGCCTGGGGGTCGAGGTCGACGAGGAGCACCCGGTGACCCCGCTCGCCGAGGGCCGTGCCGAGGGCGTGGACCGTCGTCGTCTTGCCGACGCCGCCCTTCTGGTTCGCGATGGCGAGGATGCCGACCATGAGGGGCCGAGGATACCGACGGCCGTCCGATCCGGCCCCTCGGGCCCCGAACCCGCCCCGGCTCAGGACATCGAGCCCGCGCCCGGGGCATCACCGGCGCGCCGGGCCCGCCCGGTTCGACCATCCGGAACCTCGCTGGAAAGTAAGTATTGACTCAAGGAATGCTCAAGGGTACATTGACGTCCAGCGACAGCGAATGCGTCGGTGCCGGTCGGGACCCCCTGATCCGACCGGACCCGGCGTCCCCACCCGAATGGGGCACCGCCCCCGAACCGCCAGGAGATCCGCCATGCAGCACGAGTACCCGATGTACGACCACCCGATGGAGGGCGAGGCCCTCCTCACCCCGGCCGAGGTCGCCGCCATGTTCCGCGTCAACCCGAAGACGGTGACCCGCTGGGCCCGGGCCGGGAAGATCTCGGCCATCCGGACCCTCGGGGGTCACCGGCGGTTCCGGGCCTCGGAGGTCCGGGCGTTCCTCGCCCGCACCCAGGAGGCCGGCTACCCGGTCTGATCCCCCTCGGACCGGCCGCGGTCCGGGGCGAGCGGGCCCCACCCCGCTCCGGACGCGAAGACGACCCCGGGCCGATGGGCCCGGGGTCGTTCGCGTCTCGCCGTGCACCGAGCGGGTCCGGGTCGGAACCGAGCGGTGGCGGGGTGGCCGGGACCGGCGTCGATCCGGTGACCTCGCGCTTTTCAGGCGCGCGCTCTGCCAACTGAGCTACCCGGCCGGGCGCGATCGATGCCCGCGGCATCGCTCGCCTCGCGGTCCTGACGGGATTTGAACCCGCGGCCTCCGCCTTGAC
>JBEAXD010000171.1:0-7220 GCA_041159995.1 Actinomycetota bacterium
ACAAGCCGACGCCGATGGAGCGGCCCCTCACCTTCCGGGCGCGCCTCGTCGGCCGCGAGGACCGCCGGCTCCTCATCACCGCGGACTGCCACGACGGCGACACGCTCATCTCGTCGTGCGAGGCGACCTACATCACGATCGACCCGAAGGTCTTCGCCTAGGCCCGATCAGGCGGGTCCCGGAGCGGCTCGGCCGAGGATCCTGGTGACCGCGATCTCGATGACCGCACGATCCGGATTGGGTCGCGGGTCCCGGTACCGTTCGGCGTACCGCCGCTCACCCTCGGCCACCGCGTCGGGCCCGGTGGCCAGGACCGCGGTGCCCTCGAGTGAGAGCCACCGCGGGCCGTCCACCTGTGCGACGACGGCCCGGCTCCCGGCGGCGACGTTGCGGGCCTTGCGGCTGGTCCGTCCGGTGATGACGCGCGCGGTGCCGGTGTCGCAGTCGTAGGTGAAACCGACCGCGCAGGCGTGCAGACGACCCTCGGGGTCCACGGTGGTGAGGATCGCGAGGTGCCGCTCGGCGAGGAACGCGCGGACCTCGGCGGAGGGTGCCCCGGGATCGATGCTCATGCGCCCGCGCCCGGATCGTCGATGCGTACGACCCGGCACTGCGGCGGGTGCTCGATCTCGGATCGCAACCACCGGAACATCACGTACCCCTGACGGTGCCCGGCGGTGTCGAGCCAGTTCGGGACGCCGGGGTCTCGGTCGGCCACCACGATCCGGAACCGCCCGTCCGGTTCGAGGACCGCGTCGCGCTGGTTCAGGATGATGCGGTGGTGCCGGAAGTCGAGGGACTCCATCCACCGGCTCATGAGGAGCACCGACCAGTACCGACCGGCCGGCGGTCGGCCGGTGATCTCGAGGGCCTCCCCGGGCTCGAGCCGGTACCACCCGGCGACGTACACGTTGTCCGGTGTCGGGTAGAACGCGGCCGCGCTGTCGGCGCTGTTCACCGTGAACGAGTTCGGCTCACCCCGCTCGAGCATCGTGGCGAAGCCGGCGGAGAGCTCGGTGCCGATCTGCGTGAACGCCGCCACGGCCCGCAGTCGCCGGGCCACGCGCTCGGGCGCCGGGGGCTTGGGCGGCCCCGGGGCGTCGAGCGGGGCGATGCGGTAGGTCGCCTCGACCTCCTCGTCGCGGTCGAGGAAGTACTGGCGCACGACGAGGGAGTCCGCCTCCGGTGCGGTCGCGAGCCAGTCGCCGCCGAGGCCGGCGTCCGGCGGGTCGGTCGAGAGGACGAGGCGGAACCGGCCATCGGCATCGAGCGTGAGGTCCTCGTCGCTCACGCTCCCCACGATGCGGTTCGTCCCGCTCGCGTCCGGTCCGTAGACGCAGAACGAGAGGTAGTGGCAGGTGCCCCGCGTGCCCTCGACGACGTAGCGAACGGGTCCGGTGAGCGGTGCGTAGTCGTAGGCCGTATCCGGGTTGTCGCCGAAGAACTTGCGGGTCGGGGTCATGAGACGGGTGAAGCCGGGCCGGACCGGGTCGCCGTTCTCGAGGGTCATGTCGAGCGACGCGGACAGCAGGCGGGTCACGAACCGGTAGCCCTCGGCGAGCTCCACGGGATCGGTCACCCCGGCGGCCACCGCGGTGCCGCTCGCCGCGAGTCCGTCCAGCAGCGCGCGCCATGCGCCGTCGAGCGCGGCAGCCGGCTCGGCGATGTCGTCGTGGGTCATGGAACCTCCCGTCCTGGTCGACGCCGAGCCTAGAGAGGCGGACCGTGCCGGTGCCCCGGCGGGCGGTGAGCCCGGTGACAGACTGCGGTCCGGTGATGTGCCGACCCGGCCCGGGCCGTCGCCGGTCGATCCGACCCCCACCGTGGAAGGAAGCCCCGATGTCCATCCGGTCCCGGTTCGTGACCGCCTCGTCGATCGCCGTGCTCGTCGTCGGCCTGAGCGCCGCCCCGGCGTTCGGCCACGCGGCGATCAGCCCCGACACCGCCGTCGCGGGCAGCGAGCAGGCCTTCAGCCTCACGCTCGAGAACGAGAGCTCCTCGGCCGCCACGGTGAAGGTGGAGCTGTTCTTCCCGGACGGACAGGAGATCCCGGTCCTCGCCGTGCCGGATGCGGGCGAGTGGACGGGCGCCCCCCAGGGCGGTGCCGGCGGGGGTCCGGGCGCACTCGGCGATCCGGCGCCGGGCATCACCTGGCAGCGGGCCGGGGGATCACCGGACGAGGACCCGGCGCTGGGGTTCACGCTGCGCCTGCCGGGCCGGGCGGGCACCATCCAGATGGCCGTGCTCCAGACCTACTCCGACGGTCGCGTGGATCGGTGGATCGAACCCTGGCCGGTGGGCCAGCCCGAACCGGAACGCCCGGGACCCCGCGTGACGCTCACCGCGGCGCCGTCCTCGACCACGGGCGCCGCCCCGTCGACCACGACGAGGGCGCCGGCCACCACGACGACCGCGGCTCCGGCGTCCGACGAACGGTCGTCGAACCGGGTGCTCCTCATCGGTGTGGCGGTCGCGGTCGGGCTCGTGGTCGGGTTCGCGGTCGCGGTGCGCCGCCGCCGTCGGGCGGCGACTCTAGGCGTCGGCGCGGGTCAGCGACGGCGGCGCGACCCACGTGCCCCCCGACGTGGTGGAGTGCGGATGGCCGGAGTACCCCGGGGCGGGCTCGAGGGCGTGGCGGTGCTGGTCACCGGTGGCGGCAGCGGCATCGGTCTCGGATGCGCCCGACGCTTCGTGATCGACGGCGCGCACGTCACCATCTGCGGACGGAGTGAGGACCGCCTCGCCGGGGCGCTGCGGGAGCTCGAGCCGCTCGTGGCGTCCGGGGGGAGCGTCCGCGCGGTCGCCGCCGACGTGACCGACGAGGATGCGGTGATCCGTGCGGTCGGGTTCGCCGCCGAACCCCTCGGTGCCCTCCACGGTGTCGTGGCGAGTGCCGGCGGTTCGGAGTCCATCGGACCGATCACCCAGCTGGACGCCGCCGCGTTCCGCAACACGCTGGACCTCAACGTCACCGGCACGATGCTCGTGCTGAAGCACGCGGCGCGGCGCATGGTGCGGGCCGGCGGTGGATCCTTCGTCGGGATCTCCTCGATCGCCGCGTCGAACACGCACCGCTGGTTCGGTGCGTACGGGCCGGCGAAGGCGGGCATCGACATGCTCTGCATGCAGGCGGCCGACGAGCTCGGGGCGAGCAACGTGCGGGTCAACGTGATCCGGCCGGGACTCGTGGACACCGAACTCGTCGGGTTCGTGACCGCGGGGGGTCCGGTGCTCGATGACTACCTCGAGTGCATGCCGATCTCCCGGGTCGGGACACCCGAGGACATCGCGGCGATGGCCCGGTTCCTCATCGGACCGGAGAGCACCTGGGTCACGGGCCAGGTGCTCAACGTCGACGGCGGCAACTCCATCCGGCGGGGTCCCGACTACTCCGGGGTGTTCCGGGACGTGTTCGGCGCCGACGGCCTGCGCGGCCTGGTCGAGGAGGACTGACATGGCTCATGGATCGCTGACCTCGTGGGATGACTTCCCCGTGCACCAGGTGGCCGAGACCGTCCGGCACGCCGGGACCTCGGATCGCAACTTCTACGACCGCTACTACTTCAACCTGCACGGATCGTCGGACGACCTGTTCATGATCATGGGGATGGGGCAGTACCCGAACCTCGGTACGCAGGATGCGTTCGCCAGCATCACCCGCGGCGAGCAGTACCACGTGGTGCGCGCCTCACGGGTGCTCGACGACCGCATGGACACCTCGGTCGGGCCCTTCCGCATCGAGGTGATCGAACCGCTCCAGACGGTCCGCTTCATCCTCGAACCGGGGGACGACCGGGCGATCGCGTTCGACGTCACCTGGGAGGGCGCGATCCCGGCGTTCGAGGAGCCGCGGCAGTACAAGCGGATGTTCGGCCGGGTCGTGTTCGACACGATGCGCTTCGCCCAGACCGGGTGCTGGACCGGTGCGCTCGAGGTCGACGGGGAGTCGTTCGCCATCACCCCCGACCGGTGGAAGGGCACGCGGGACCGTTCCTGGGGGGTGCGACCGGTGGGGGAGGCCGAGCCCGCCGGCATCCGCGAGGAGATCGGCCAGATGGTCGGATTCTGGAACTACGCGCCGATGCAGTTCGACGACTTCTCGATCCTCTACATCGTGCAGGAGGAGCCCGACGGTCACCGGACCATCGAGGAGGCCGTCCGCATCTGGGCCGACCCGACCCGTGACCCGGAGTGGCTCGGTCGGCCGGAGTTCGAACATCGGCTCGAGCCCGGCACCCGGCTCATCGCGACGCCGAGCACGCTGCGGTTCCCCGATGCCCCCGGGGGCGGGTTCGATGTGCGGGTCACGCCGCTCATGCACTCCTACATCGCGATCGGCACCGGGTACGGCGTCGGCGACGAGTTCCGGCACGGCATGTACCGCGGCCGTGACCTCGTGGTGGAGTCGAAGACCTGGTCGATGGCCGAGCTCGAGACCTGGGCGTGGTTCGGCATCGTCGACCACGTCGCCCGCTTCGAACTCGGCGACCTCGTCGGCTACGGACTCCACGAGCACGGGGTGTTCGGCGCCTATCCGCCCTTCGGGCTCGAGACCGGGTACGACACCGCGCCGGGCTGAGTGCTCGAACCCGTACCGGATCGGGTCAGTGCACGTCCCACGTGCACTCGGGGTGCGTGAACACGACGTTGTTGATGTAGTGCTCCTGCTTGCGCAGGGCCATCGACAGGTACCCGCCGGTCGGACGCGCCCCCGCGTGGTACTCCGCCTGGTGACGGGCGAGGTCGAACTCGGTGAGCGGGACCCAACGGTCCTCGACGAGCACCTTGCCCGCGTACCCCCAGGACGCCAGGAGGTCGACGCTCGGCGCGATCCCGCCGTGGCGGTCCTCGAGTTCGACCACCAGCACCGGGTGCTGGGCGGCGAGGAGGCGCTCGGCGCCGGTGATCGTCGCCAGTTCGTGACCCTCGACGTCGATCTTGAGCAGGACGACGTCCTCGAGGCCCATGTCGTCGAGGCGGACGGTCGGGACCTCGACCGTGCGGCCGCCGTCCTGCAGTCCCTCGAGCGAGGCGCGTCCCTCCGTGCCGCGACCCCCCGCGGGGAGCGTGAGGGTCGCGGTCCCGGCCGCGTCGGACGCGGCGAGGTGTTCGACGCGCACGTTCGGTCGTACGGTCCGTTCGAGCACCGCGGCCAGATCCGGGTTCGGCTCGAAGTCGACGACGCGCTCGCACCGGCGCGCCAACCAGTAGGTCCACGGCCCGTACCAGACGCCGACGTCGACCGCAGTGCCCCGGGTCGGGACGGAGGCCACGATGCGGTCGAGTTCCGGCTCGAACTTCCGGTGGGCCCGCGCGATGGCGGCCACGAACACCTTGTCGGGGACGAGGCTCGACACCTTCGAGACGATGCTCACGACGTTGCCCTCTCGGTCCTGACCGCCCGTCGGCGGAACACGATGACGACGTTCCAGGTCGCGAACTCCCGCAGCCCCGGCACCCGCGCGATCCAGGAGAGCCAGTCGGGCAGGTAGCGGGGTCGCACCTCGTACACCTCGAGGTCGGAGCGGGCCCGGAACCAGTCGATGACGGCGCCGGCGCGGACGGCGTGGAGGCTCCGGCCGTACTCGTTCTTCGGATCGACGCCGTGCTTGCGGCGGTATCGCTGCACGGCCCGGCGTCCACCGAGGTAGTGCCAGGGCGAGGTCTCGTGGCCGCCCCACGGGGAGAGCCAGGGCGTGAACGAGAGGTACCCGACACCCCGCTTGGGCTCGAGGACTCGCACCATCTCCTCGCAGAGATCGGGCCAGTCGGCGACGTGCTCGAGGACGTTCGAGCAGTGGACGACCCGCGCGCTCCCGGTGCGGAACGGGAGCCGCTGGCCGTCGCCCTGCACGGCACCGGTCGGGACGCGCTCGTGCAGGCGCAGTTCGTCCGCGTCGTAGTCGATGATGACGCACTCGGCGCCCGCATGGCGCAGCGCCTCCGCGACGTACCCCGGGCCGCCGCCCACGTCGATCGTGAGCGTGTTGCGGACGTCGGCGTGTCGCTCGATGCTCCGCACCGTGTCCGCCGCGAGGTAGTGGTAGAAGCGATCGGGGTCCTCGGCCTCGCGGCGGAAGAGTGCGAAGAGGTGGCGCGAACGTGCGACGCCCTTCTCCGGCCCCTCGGCCCGCGGGTCGTGGAGCGAGGCGGTGCCGGCCTCGTCGGCCGCCTCGATGAACGTGTCGATCGTGTGCTGCCAGGTGAAGTCCTGGGACCGGACCTGAGCCGCGGCGCCGAGGCGTTCCCGACGCTCGGAGTCCTCGGTGAGGCCGATCCACGCATCGAGGAAGGCGTCCTCGTCCTTGGCCAGCAGGCCGGTCTGTCCGTGGATGATGGCGTCGCGCACGCCCTTGACCCGGAAGCCGACCGAGGGCGTCCCGCATCGGGCTGCCTCGAGGATGACGAGGCCCCAGCCCTCGCGCTCGGCCGGGTGGACGAGCAGCCAGGCCTCGTGCATGAGTTCGGTCTTGCGCTCGGCGCTCACCCGACCGAGGATCTCGACCCCGTCGAGCCGTTCGTCCTGCACCCGCTGGCGCAGCCGTTCGCGCTCGGGGCCGTCGCCGACGATCGCCAGGCGACCGCCGACGCTCGCCCGGACCTTCGGCCACAGGTCGAGGAGCAGGTCGATGCGCTTGTTGCGCGCGAGGCGTCCGACCGCGACGAACAACGGCTCGGGGGATCGGGGTGGTGGCGTGTCGATCTCGGCGAGGTCGACACCGAGGTTGAGCACGAACATGTGGCGCGGGCTCACCCCCAGGTTCTGGAGCTCGACCGCGCTCGAGTCCGAGATCGTGATGACCGGGACGTCGCGGTAGATGTTCGGCACCCCGCGCTGCTCGAGGGACGCGAAGACGCGGGCGATGGGCTTCGGGAAGTACTTCTGCCACTGGTTCCCGTGGACGTGGAAGAAGATGCACACGGACGGCCCACGACGCCAGAGCGGCGTGAGGTAGGGCACACCGTTCGCGACGTCCACGACGACGTCGACGTCACGGAAGTGGCGCCAGTAGCGGAAGGGCGCGGTCAGGTACTGGGTGTACGTCCCGCCGTTGCGGACCACCGGGTACGGGCGATCCTCGACCGGCCCGCCGCACATGAGCGTCGCCTCGTGGCCCCGCTCGTTGAGTTCGCGGATGAGCCGGTCGATCACGACCTCCGAGCCCCCGGCGTTCGGGTGGGCGAGGTCGCGCCAGGCGAGGAACAGGATCCGCACGGCT
>JBEAXD010000186.1:0-5239 GCA_041159995.1 Actinomycetota bacterium
TCGGTCGTCGTCTCGGCCTCGACGAGTTCGACCATCTTCTCGACGACCTCCGCCGGATCCATCTGGCCGGCCGTCACGAACTCGCCGATCATCCTGAAGACGTCGGCGGCCGGCGCGCTCACCGAGGCGTCCCCGAACCACTCCCACATGGATTCGGCCATCCGGTCGTTGAACCCGGTCTGGTACGGGCCGGGGTTGAGGAGCGTCACGTCGATGCCGAGCGCGACGAGTTCGGCCCGCATCGCCTTGCCCATCGCCTCGAGGGCGTGCTTGGTCATCGCGTACGGGCCGAAGGTCGGGGCGACGGCGACCCCGGCGATCGAGGAGACGATGACGATGCGGCCCCCGCCGCGCGCGGCCATCCCCGGGATGACGGCCTGGCTCACTGCGAGCGTGCCGAACACGTTCACCTCGAAGACGCTCCGAACGAGGTCCAGCGGCACGTCGGCCATCGGCCCGGTCCGGCCCATCCCGGCATTGTTGATGAGGACGTCGACGGTCCAGTCACGCACACGGCCGACGTCCTCCGGGTCGGTGATGTCGACGCGCTCGACACGGATACCGGGTGCCTCGGCCCGCAGGGCCGAGGCCTGTTCGTCGGTCTCGGTCGTCGCGATCACCTCGTGCCCGCGTCCGGCGAGGGCCAACGACGCACCGCGCCCGAACCCGGATCCCGCCCCGGTGATCATCACGCGCTTGCCCATGTCGGTCGTGCTCCCGTCTCGGTGGCCGCCGAGTTTCGGCAGTGTGTGTGACGATACATCCAGCGAGCGGATGGCGGCGTCCGGCCGCGGATCGGACCCGCCTCCGGACGGGGTCCGCATGGCAGGATCGGAGCGTCGCCCGCAGCGCCAGCGGGCCCGTTCCCATGAGGCGCCGATGGCCACGCCGCACGATGAGGTCGCCGCGTACTACCGGCACGTCGCGGCCCGTGAACTCCGCGGCTCGTCTCCGATGTACGACCGCATCGCCGTCGCGATCGCGCAGGAACCCGACGCGCTCGCGGTGATCGCCGGACTCCCGGTCCTCAAGCGTCAGGTGAACCTCGTGCTGACCGCGCTCCGGGTCGACGGTGCTCCGCTCGACGATCCGATCGGGGCGGCCCGCCACCTCGTCGACCGGGCCGAGGTCATCCGCTCGATCGTGCTGGCACGGTCCACCCAGACCAACGAGGCCAGACGGATCGCGGTGCTCGTGCCCGAGATCGTGCGCGATCCGGGCCCGGTCGCCCTCATCGAGGTCGGCGCCTCGGCCGGGTTGTGTCTCCATCCGGATCGCTACGACATCCGCTTCGAGGACGGCACCCGCGTCGGCGATCCGGAGTCCCCGGTGCGGCTCGACGTCTCGGTGCGGGGACCGGCGCCGCACATCGTCCATCCCCTCGAGATCGGTTGGCGGGCCGGCATCGATCTCAACCCGCTCGACCTCGCGGATCCCGACGACGTGAGCTGGCTCGAGGCGCTCGTGTGGCCGGAGCACGCGGAGCGGGCCGCTCGGCTGCACCGTGCGATCGGAGTCGCCCGGGACCATCCGGTCGAGATCGTGCCCGGCGACCTCGTCGACGAGATCGAGCCGCTGCTGTCCCGAGTGCCGAGCGGCCTGCGGACCGTGGTGTTCCACACCGCCGTGCTCGCCTACCTCCCGACCGAACGTCGTCACGAGTTCGCGCGGATCATGTCGAACCATCCCGAGATCCTCTGGCTGGCCAACGAGGGTGACGGCATCGTGCGGCACGAGGACGGCGCACTCGAGGTGGGGCGACCGATCCCGCACTCGCCGGCGTGGTCCGAGTCGCCCGCACCGTTCGTGCTCGCCCGCAACCGGCAGGCGATCGCGCTCACCCAGGCGCACGGCGAGTGGGTCGAGTACTGCTGAACGCTGACCGAGGTCAGAGCGCGCCGCGATCCAGACGCCGCAGCACCTCGTCGGCACGTGCTCGCACCGCATCGAGGTCCGAGAGCTTCCGGGCGGCGGCGACCTGGCGGGCCATGCGCGGGTCCTTCGCGAACCGATCGGCGTGGCGGGCGATGAAGTCCCAGTAGAGCGTGGTGAAGGGGCACGCGTTCTCGCCGGTGCGAGCCTTGCGATCGAACGAGCAGTCGCCGCAGTAGTCGCCCATCCGATCGATGTAGGCGCCGCCCGCCGCGTACGGCTTCGTGGCCATCACCCCGCCGTCGGCGTACTGGCTCATGCCGATGACGTTCGGAGCCATCACCCATTCGGCGCCGTCGACGAACCGCTCCCACATCCAGTCCATGAGGGCGCGCGGTTCGACCCCGGCGATCAGGGTCAGGTTCCCGAGGACCATGAGACGGGGGATGTGGTGGGTCCATCCGTACGCGTCGACGTCGGCGAGCACGTGACCGACGCAGGCCATCTCGGTCGGTGCGCCGGTGAACGCCGGGGGGAGGGGACGACGCGCTTCGAGCGCGTTCCGATCCAGGTACGACTCGCCCTCGGACCAGTAGGTGCACCAGACGTACTCGCGCCACCCGATGACCTGGCGCAGCAGTCCCTCGGCGCTCGCGATGTCGACGCGTCCGGCGCGGTACGCGACCTCGATCTCGTCGGCGACCTCCCGGGGGTGGAGCAGTCCGAGGTTGAGCGGAGGACTGAGCAGGGTGTGGGCGAGGTGCCAGGACCGCTTCGTCATGGCGTCCTCGTAGGGGCCGAACTGGGGGAGCACGACGTCGATCGCGTGGCGCAGGCGGGCGAGTGCGCCGGCCCGGGACGTGGGCCAGAAGCCGACGGGTGTCGCGCCGACGACGGAGCCGGGGAGATCGTCGAGCGCCGTGGCGTCGAGGGCGTCGAGGGGGTCGGTGATCGGGTCCGGGAACTCGACGCCGCGCTTCGGCAGTGGTCTGCGGTTCTCCTCGTCGTAGTTCCACCGACCGGTCGCGGGCTCGTCACCGTCCATCAGGTAGCCGAGACGCCGGCGCTGCCAGCGGTAGAAGGTCTCCATCGTGCGGCGCTTGCTACCGGTGAAGAGCGCGTCGAAGTCGGCGACGTCGGTCAGGAACCGTTCGTCGGGTGTCACCTCGACCCCGAGTGCGTCGACGAGGCGTCGCCCCCGGTGGCTGCTCGGGGCCATCGCCACCACGGACGCCGGGGCGTACTCGGCCCGATGCGCCGAGAGGCCCGCCGAGTACGTCGGCGCGCGTCGCAGGTCGACCTCGAATCCGGCGGTCCGGAGCCCGGCGGCGAAACGCCGCATGGACGCGAGGAGCAGGTGCGCGCGCTGGCGGTGCCACGGACGGCGGGCGAGGTGCTCGGCCGACTCGACGAGCAGGATCCGATCGACGCCCGGGCGTGCACCGGCGAGGGGGCCGAGGTCTCGGTTGAGTTGATCGCCGAACACCCAGATGGTGCGGCCGGCCCCGGTCGCCATGCGGTCACCTCCCGATGTGTGGCCGGCACGCTACGGCGGGATCGGTGGCGATCCACACCCGGCCGGGCCGACGCCTCTACGGTTGCCGTTCACCCGTGCCGGCCGGACCCCCAGGAGCAGACGTGTCGATCGCCCTCACCGTCATCGGCGGGTCGCTCGCGGTCGCGTCCGTGGTCTCGGGCTCCGGCAAGATCGCTCGCCACGCGATCCCGGTCGAGGTGCTCACGCGGGTCGGTGTGCCGTCGGATCGGATCCCGGTGCTCGGCGCCCTCCAGATCCTCGGCGGTCTCGGCGTGATCGTCGGCATCTGGGTGCCCGTGCTCGGCCTCCTCGCCGCCCTGTGCCTCACGCTCTACTTCCTCGGTGCCGTCTTCGCCCACCTGCGTATCAAGGACACCGCGATCGGCATGGCCCCGGCACTGGCCCTCTGCATGCTCGCGCTCGCCACCACGGTGCTCGAGGCCACGCGCTGAACCGTCGGTGCTCCCGACGGCGTCGTCGCTAGCGTGGTCCCATGGCCCCGACGAGTGGTGACCGGGCCGCCCACTTCCCGGCGATCGAGAGGAAGCACGGCAGGCCCGTCGCGTACTACCTCGACGAACTCGCGGGCCTCGGCGACGCGAAGTACCAGGAGCAGATCGACCTCCTGCGCGAGCGACACGGGTTCAGCCGGACCCACGCCAACGCCGTCGTGATGTACGCCCGTGGGTCGACGACGTCGAGGCGGGTCGCCACACCGGAGGCCTACTTCCTCTCGCTCGGTGGCGAGCGCGAGGTGACGATCCGCAGCATCTTCGACGCCATTGCGACGAAGTACCCCGACCTCGAGTTGGTCATCGCCTGGAACCAGCCGATGCTCAAGCGGGGCAAGGACTACGTGTTCGGTGTGTCCGCTGCGAAGCACCACCTGCTGCTGGGTCCGTGGGGCGGTATCTCGGAGACCGTGCGGGCCGGACTCAAGGGTCTCGAGGCGAACAAGAAGACGATCCGGGTGCCGGTCGACTGGAAGGTCGACGCGCCGCTGCTCCGCCTCATGGTCGAGGAACGGCTCGCCCAACTCGACTGAACGGAGGCCCACGTCCTCAGGAACGGCGCAATCCCACGACCTCGCCCTCGACCGGGTCGTGCCGACCTCCATCGAGGACCTCGGGCGCGGGTGGACCGACCCGATGGCGCTGATGCGGTGGTTCACGCCACCGCCGTGGCGGACCACCGAGGTTGAGATGGTCTTCGCGCCTGAGTGGGGTGCAGCGCTCGATCAACTCGGGGCGCGGTTCGCCCGAGGCTCGGGGAGCTTCGGTCAGGCGATCGAGTACACCGACCAGACGGGATTCTCGTCGATGGTCGTGGTCACGCCGACCAGCGACACCATCGGGGAGAACTCTCTGGTGAACCCGTACAACGAGGTGCAGAGGCTCTGGCCGCCCTGAGCCAGCCCGCGCACTCCCAAGCGCTGGGATCCCGAGGTGAGCGAGAAGATCAGGTACGGAAATTCCGGGTCATCGACGTTGTTGACGGTGCTTGCGATCGGATACTCGACCGGATTGCCGAGGTTCGCGTCCCACTGTTCGAGTTCGACGGCCGACTCCCCGATAGCGAGGGCAGTGCGGAGGTTCACGCATTCGTCCGACTGCGGGTACCCGGTGATGCGCCCGGATATGTAGGCGCTCTCGGCGCTGCACGAGTCGCCGACCCCGAGGATTCCGGATACGGAACCGTTCGGGGCGAGACAGACGATGTCGAGGCATGGTCCGAACGGGTTCGTCGGCGCTGCTCCGGCGACTGCGACGAGTTCGACGCGCATCTGGGCAGCGCCGCATCCGCTGTTCGTGTGACGCACGGTGTAGGTGC
>JBEAXD010000228.1:0-6866 GCA_041159995.1 Actinomycetota bacterium
CGGAGGTCCTCGTCCCGCATGCACCGGGCCACCTGGTAGTAGCGATCGAGGCCGCCGACCATCAGGAGCTGCTTGAAGAGCTGGGGACTCTGGGGCAGCGCGTAGAACTCCCCGGGGTGGAGCCGCGATGGCACCACGAAGTCACGCGCACCCTCCGGGGTGGACGCGATGAGCATGGGGGTCTCGACCTCGACGAAGTCCTGCCCGTCCATCGCGGCGCGCACGGCCCGGTTGACCGCGGCCCGCAGCCGCAGGTTGCGCTGCATGCCGGTCCGCCGGAGGTCGAGGTACCGGTGGCGGAGCCGCAACGACTCGTCGACCCCGTCGCCCCGGTCGTGGAGCGGGAAGGGTGGCGGCTCGGCCTCGTTGAGGATGGTGACGACGTCGCCCGCGACCTCGATCTCGCCGGTCGGGAGATCCGGGTTGACCGTGCCCTCCGGACGGGGCCGCACCGTGCCCGTCACCTGGAGCACGTACTCGGACCGGATCCGCGCCGCGTCGGTCCCGCCCGGGGTGGCCGGGTCGATGACCACCTGCACGAGCCCGGTCGCATCGCGCAGGTCGATGAACACCACGCCGCCGTGGTCGCGTCGGGCCGCGACCCACCCGCAGAGGGTGACCTCCTGGCCGGCGTCGCCGCCCCGCATCGATCCGACGGTCCGGGTGCGCATCACGTTGGTGACTCCTCGAGTCGTTGCCGGATCCATGCGACGAGGTCCGCACGCGCGACCTCGACCTGCTCGCCGGTGCCGAGGTCCTTCACGGCGACGGCGTCGCGTTCGAGTTCGGCCCGACCGAGCATGACACCGAAGCGGGCGCCCGCACGGTCCGCAGCCTTCCACTGCCCCTTGAGTCCCCGACCACCGTAGGCCCGGTCGGTCGCGATGCCCGCGTCCCGCAGCGCGGCGGTGAGCGTGAGTGCGTGGGTGCCGCCGGCCTCACCCAGCCCGTCGACGACGTAGGCGACCGGACGGGCGCCGAGCGGGTCGGGCAGGGCGTCCTCGGCCTCCAGCGCGAGCATGAGCCGCTCGATCCCGATGCCGAACCCGATGCCGGGCGTGGCCGGACCTCCCATCGCCTCCGCGAGTCCGTCGTAGCGCCCACCGCCCCCGATCGCGTTCTGGGCCGCGTCGAGCGCGTCGCTCTGGAACTCGAAGGTGGTGCGCGTGTAGTAGTCGAAACCCCGCACGAGGCGCGGGTCGAGTTCGATCGCGATCCCGAGGGCGGCGAGACCCTCCTGGACCCGTTCGAAGTGGGCGCGTGCCTCGGGCCCGAGGTGATCCGCGATCCGCGGCGCCGAGGCGATGGCCTCGGCCCAGTCGGGGTTCTTGGAGTCGAGCACCCGCAGCGGGCTGACCTCGACCTTCTCGCGGAACGGGTCACCGAGCGCGTCGGCGTGCGCGAGGAGGTGGGCGTGCAGGGCCTCGACGTAGGCGGCCCGGCCCGCCGGATCCCCCATCGAGTTCACCTTGAGCCGGACCCGCCGGAGGCCGAGGTCCGCGTAGAACCCGGCGGCGAGCGCGATGACCTCGACGTCGATGTCGGCGTCCTCCAACCCCAGCACCTCGACGCCGAGTTGCCAGTGCTGCCGGTACCGCCCCTTCTGCGGGCGTTCGTACCGGAAGTTCGGGGCGACGTAGAACACCTTCCAGGGCGGGAGCGGACGGTGCTCCACGTAGGCCCGGACCACCGAGGCGGTCCCCTCGGGTCGCAGCGCGAGGAGGCGGTCCCCCTTGTCGCGGAACTCGTACATCTCCTTGTGCACGACGTCGGTGTGCTCCCCGACCCGTCGGAAGACCTCGACGTGCTCGAAGAGCGGGGTCTGCACCAGACCGAAGCCGGCCCGGGTCGCGCGTCCGGCGAACTCGGCGATCACCGCCGCCCAGCGGCCCGACTCGGGCGGCAGGACGTCGTGCACCCCGACGGGCGCGCGGAAGATCGGGTCGCCGGACATGGGGGGCGATGCTACCGGCGCTGCGGAGTTCGCCCGGGCCCGAACGCGTCAGGCGGGCGAGGCGCCGGGCAGCACCCGGTGCGCCTCGTAGACCGAACGCACCCGCTTCACCGCGCCGATGATGGACTCGAGGTGGCCGGGATCGGCGAGTTCGAAGTCGAACCGGAGCCGGGCCACCCGATCGGCGCTGGTCTGGCTCCCGCTCGCCACGATGCTCACGTGGTGCTCGGAGAGCACAGCGGCGATGTCGCGCAGGAGGCCGGACCGATCGAGCGCCTCCACCTCGAGCGACACGATGAAGGTGCCGACCGCATCGTGGTCCCACTCGACCTCGATGACCCGCTCGGCGACGGTGGCCAGCCCGCTGGCGTTCGCGCAGTCGGTGCGGTGCACCGACACCCCGCGACCCCGGGTCACGAAGCCCATGATCTCGTCGCCGGGCACCGGCGTGCAGCACCGGGACAGCCGCACCATCACGTCGTCGAGGCCCTCGACGTGCACCCCGACCGAACGCCGCCGTTGCGCCGAGCGCTGGGGACGACGGGCCGTGACCGGCAACTGCTCCTCCCCGCCCCGGAGCTCCCGCTGGATGCGCTGCGCCACGGCCCGGGCCCCGACGCGGCCCTCCCCGATGGCGGCGTAGAGCGCATCGATGTCCTCGAGGTGCATCGAGCTCGCCACCCCGGTCAGCGCATCGGACTGGGCGAGCCGCTGCACCGGGAGACCCTCGCGCCGCAGTTCGGCGACGAGGTCCTCGCGGCCGGCCTCGATGGCGTCCACCCGTCGCTCCCGGGAGAACCACTGCTTGATCTTCGAGCGGGCCCGGGGTGAGTGCGCGAACTGAAGCCAGTCGCGGCTCGGACCCGCACCCTCCACCTTGCTCGTGAAGATCTCGATCGTGTCGCCGGAGGCGAGCACGGTGTCGAGGGCGACGAGCCGACCGTTGACCCGGGCCCCGATGCAGCGATGCCCGACCTCGGTGTGGATCGCGTAGGCGAAGTCGATCGAGGTCGACCCGGTCGGCAGCGTGATGACCTTGCCCTTCGGCGTGAACACGAAGACCTCGTCCTGGTCGAGGTCGACCTTGAGGGTCTGCATGAACTCGGCGGGGTCGTCGGCCTCCTGCTGGAAGTCGACGATCCGCTGGAGCCACGCGAGGTCGTCGGCCCGCCCGTGGCCCGGGTGATCCTTGTACGAGTAGTGCGCGGCGATCCCGTACTCGGCGCGCCGGTGCATCTCGCGGGTGCGGATCTGCACCTCGACCGGCTTGCCCTTGGGTCCGATCACGGTGGTGTGCAGCGACTGGTAGAGGTTGAACTTCGGCATGGCGATGTAGTCCTTGAACCGGCCGGTGACCGGTCGCCACACTGCGTGGATCGTGCCGAGCGCGCCGTAGCAGTCCTTGACCGAGTCGACGACGACCCGCACACCGACGAGGTCGAACACCTCGTCGAACTCCTTGCCCTTGACCACCATCTTCTCGTAGATGGACCAGTAGTGCTTCGGCCGTCCCTGCACCTCGGCGTCGATGTGCAGTTCGGCGAGGCGATCCCGCAACTCGATGAGCACCTCGTCGAGGTAGGTCCCCCGCTCCGGCGCCTGGGTCATGACGAGCTGCTCGATCTCCGCGTATCGCTTCGGGTGCAGCACCGCGAACGAGAGGTCCTCGAGCTGCCACTTCACGTCGCCGATGCCCATGCGGTGCGCGAGCGGCGCGTAGATGTCCAGGGTCTCCTGAGCGATCCGCCGCTGCTTGGCCTCCGGCAGGGACGCGATCGTCCGCATGTTGTGGAGGCGATCGGCGAGCTTGATGATGAGGACGCGGATGTCCTTGGCCATCGCCACCAGCATCTTGCGCAGCGTGGCCGCCTGCTGGGCCTCCCGCGAGTCGAACTTGATGCGGTCGAGCTTCGTGACACCCTCGACCATGCTCGCGATCTCGACCCCGAAGCGCCGCTCCACCTCGTCGCGGGTGACGTGGGTGTCCTCGACCGCGTCGTGGAGCAGTGCGGCGGCGATCGTCTCGTCGTCGAGACCCAGGTCGGCGACGATCGTGGCCACCGCCACCGGGTGCGAGATGTAGGGCTCGCCGGAGCGCCGGACCTGGTGGACGTGCGCCTCACGTGCGACCTCGAAGGCGGCCTCGATCCGATCGGTCGATGCCTTCGGGTGCCGGGCCCGGTACGCCTGGAGGAGGGGCAGCAGTTCGGCGTCGACCATGCGACGGCGCCAGGGCAGGCGGGAACGCTCGAGGACCTCGTCGCTCCGGGAGGGCTGGGTGATGCTCACGCCCGGTCAGTCTCCCACGCGGGGCGGGTGCCGGTGCGAGCGGAGCCTCAGCGCCGCTTCCGCGGCTTGCGGGGCTTGGGCGTCACCGTGGCCGCCGGGATGGAGTCGAGGCTGACGTCACCGCCGGTCGGGACCGTCGCGACCTTCTGCGGACGCGCGGCGGCCCGTTCGGCGAGGTTGCGGTTGCGGGGCTCCCGTTCCTTCCACCAGGTGAGTACGGGCGCAGCCACGAAGATCGAGGAGTACGCGCCCGAGAGCAGGCCCACGAAGAGCGCCAGACCGAAGTCGCGCAGGGTGATCGCCCCCATGATCCACACGCCGACGACGAGGAGTGATGCGACGGGGAGGATCGCGACGAACGAGGTGTTGATCGAACGCATGAGGACCTGGTTGAGCGACCGGTTCGCCATGTCCGAGTAGGTCTCACCCTTGACCTGACCGAGGGAGGGCTCGTTCTCCTTGATCTTGTCGAACACGACGACGGTGTCGTAGAGGGAGAACCCGAGGATCGTGAGGAAGGCGACCACCGTGGCCGGGGTGACCTCGAAGCCGGTGATCGCGTAGACGCCGACCGTGATGAGGATGTCGTGGATCACCGCGGCGATCGCGGCGATCGCCATCTTGAACTCGAACCGGATGGCGAGGTAGAGGGTGATGACCACGAAGAACACGAGCAGGGCCCGCCAGGCCTTGCCGCTCACCTGGTCGCCCCAGGTCGGACTCACGTCGGCCACGCTCACCGTGGCCGCCCGCACCCCGGCGTACTCACCGAGCGCGTCGCGCACCGCCTGCTGCTCCTCGGGCGCCAGGTCCGGGGTCTGCACACGCACCGTGGACCCGCCCACGATCACGATCTTGGCCTCCGGCACGCCGGCCTCGGCGACCACGTCGCGGATCGCGCCGGCGCTCGGCGTCACACGCTCGATGGACACCTGGAACGCGGTGCCCCCGGTGAAGTCGATGCCGAAGTTCAGGCCCCCACGGATGAGGAAGGCCGAGAGGCCGATCGCGAGCGCGATGCCCGAGACGAGCGCCCAGCGCCACATCCGGTGGAGGAAGTCGAAATCGGTGCGCTCGTGGTAGAGGTCCGCGAGCGTGTGTCGGCGTCCGTCGGGGTGCGGCATCAGGCTGCCACCTCCGGGGTGTCGAGGCCTGCGGCGATCCCGACCCCACGCATCGTGACGAGGCTGCGCCGTCGCGCCATGAGCGAGACGACCGGGTGCATCACGAAGTAGCTGATGATGAGGTCGAGGAGCGTCGAGAGGCCGAGGAAGAAGGCGAACCCGCGGACCGAGCCCACGGCGAGCAGGTACAGGACGAAGGCGCCGATGAGGGAGACGAGGTCGGCCGCCACGATCGTACGGAACGACCGCTGGAAGCCTCGGTCCACCGAGGACCGCACGGTACGGCCGGCGCGCACCTCATCCTTGAGGCGTTCGAAGTAGACGACGTAGGAGTCGACGGTGACCCCCACCGACACGATGACACCGGTCACGCCGGAGAGGGTCAGCGTGAGCCCGACCGCGTATCCGAGCCACGAGATGATCGTGAACAGGGTCATGCCCGTCATGGCGAGGCCGAGCCACACCACGAGGCCGAGCACCCGGTAGAACAGGATCATGTAGAGCGCCACGAGCGCGAGACCGACGATCCCGGCGACGAGACCGGCGCGCAGCTGGTCCTTGCCGAGCGACGGCGACACGTTGTCCACGGTCTCCTGCTTCAGCTGCACGGGCAGCGCGCCGAAGCGCAGCACGAGTGCCAGGTCCTCGGCCTCCTGCTGGGTGAACTCCCCGGAGATCCGGACCGGATTCCCGGCGGTGATGCCGGCGTTGATGACGGGTGCCGACTGCACGACGCCGTCGAGCACGATCGCGACCTGCTTGCCGACGTTCGGGTCCGCGACCTTGTCGACGAAGTCCTGCCCGCCCTGACCCGTGAAGTTGACGGTGACCCCCCACGACCCGTTCTCGAAGGTTCCGTCCGCCGAGGACACGGCCTCGCCGGTGAGCAGCGTCGGTCCGAGCTGGAAGCGATTCGGGGCACCCGGCGGGATCCGGCCCGGGAGCACGACGATCGCACCGGCCCGGTCCTCGTCGGGGGGCGTGTTCGGGATCTGGCCGCCGTCGGGGGTCGTCGACGTCGTCGTGCCCGTCGCACCGGTCCCACCGGCCGCGGTCGTCGTGGACGGCACCGGCTCGTACGGCGGGAGGTTCTGGAGCACGGTGCGGAACCGGAGTTCGGCGGTGCGCCCGACGAGGCGCTGGGCCTTCTCGCGATCGCGGACTCCGGGCAGGTCGACGATGATGAGGTCACCCTGCCGGCTGATCTCCGGTTCGGCGACGCCGAGCGAATCGACCCGACTGCGGATGATCTCGACCGCCTTGTCGATCGCCTCGGGCTTCGGGTTCCCGACCGGCGCGAGCGTCACGGAGATGCCGCCCTGGAGGTCGAGGCCGAGCACCGGCCGGTGGTCGGTGAACGTCAACGTCGCCGCGAAGGAGCCGACGACGACCACCATCGCCGCGATGATGAAGGTGACGGCCCGACGGACGGACATCAGGCGTCGCCGTCCGCCGGTCCGCTCACGTCCTCGCCGGCGGTCGGGGCCTCGAGCGCCTCG
>JBEAXD010000243.1:0-2542 GCA_041159995.1 Actinomycetota bacterium
CCCCGGGGCAGCACCACGACGTACTCCCCGTCCGGGTCGAGGTACGGGAGCAGGCCGGCGAGGTCACGCTCGTCGGCGCCGAAGCCGTGCACGAGCAGGAGGAGGCGGTGGGCCGTCGGCGGCGCGACGACCTCGACGTGGAGATCGGTCATGGTCCGAGCCTACGAGCAGTTCCGCGCGACCGGCCCGGATGCGTTCGCCCACCGGGGGGCACCCGTGCCAACATCGCCCGCGCCCGGCACCCGGCCGACGGCGGATCAGGAGGGCGTGCGATGCGGCTCGGCGTGAACTTCGGCTACCAGGACTGGGGGGCGAACCTCGTCGGCGCGCTCTCGATGGCCAAGGAGGCGGAGTCCCTCGGCTACTCGTCCGGGTGGACCGCCGAGGCCTACGGCACCGACGCCGTCACGCCGCTCACGTGGATGCTCGCCCAGACCGAGCGGATGTCGTTCGGCCCGGCGATCATGCAGATGCCGGCCCGCACCCCGGCGATGACCGCCATGACCGCGGCGACGCTCGACCTCATGAGCGGCGGGCGGTTCCTGCTCGGTCTCGGACTGTCCGGCCCCCAGGTCGTCGAGGGCTGGCACGGGCAGGCCTACGGCAAGCCGCTCATGAAGACCCGCGAGTACGTGGAGATCGTCCGGACGATCCTCGCCCGCGAGGCACCGCTCGAGCACCACGGCCAGCACTACGACATCCCCTACACCGGACCGGACGCGACCGGTCTCGGGAAGCCGCTCAAGATCATCGTGCACCCGCGCCGCCCCGACATCCCGATCTACCTCGCGTCGATCGGTGAGAAGAACGTCGAACTCACCGCCGAGATCGCCGACGGCTGGCTGCCGATCTTCTTCTCACCCGAGCGGTACCGGGAGGCCTTCGGCCCCTCGATCGACGCGGGGCTCGCGAAGGCGGGGAACGGCAAGACCCTGGCCGACTTCGACATCGCGCCGACCGTCACCGTCATCGTCGGGGACGACCTCGAACTCCTGCGCAGCTTCGTGAAGCCGATGATCGCCCTCTACGTGGGCGGCATGGGGGCGCGGGGGCGGAACTTCTACAACGCGCTGGCCTGCCGGTACGGCTACGAGGCCGCGGCGACCACGATCCAGGACCTCTACCTCGACGGCAGGAAGAAGGAGGCCACGGCCGCGGTCCCCGACGAGCTGGTCGACGAGGTCGCGCTCATCGGCCCGAAGGAGCGCATCCGGGATCGGATCGACGCGTGGAAGGAATCGGGGGTCGGCACGATGATCGTCGGCGCTCAGCAGCCCGAGGCGCTGCGCGTCATGGCCGAACTCTGCCTGTAGACCCGGGATGACGCTGCGGGCGGTCCTCTTCGACCTCGGCGGGGTCGTGTTCCCGTCCCCGTTCGACGCGTTCGACGCCTACGAGCACGAGGTCGGGCTCCCTGAGGGTTTCGTGCGACGCGTCATCGCACGCAGCGCCGAAGCCGGCGCGTGGGAACGACTCGAACGGTCCGAGGTGACCTTCGAGGAGTTCTGCGCGCAGCTCGAGGACGAGGCGCGCGACGCCGGCGGCGAGATCGACGCGCGCCGCCTCATGGGCGTCGTGAGCCGGGGGCTCGGGCCACGGCCCGAGATGGTCGCGGCGATCAACGCGATCCGCGCCGCCGGGTACGCGATCGGCGCGCTCACGAACAACTGGGCACCCGAGGGGGAACGGACCGACGGGGCACCCCACTCGCTCGGCCACCTGGGGCTCTTCGACGTGGTCGTGGAGTCCGCGATCGAGGGCCTGCGCAAGCCCGACCCGCGCATCTACGAACTGACCTGCGACCGCCTCGGCGTGGCACCCCACGAGGTCGTGTTCCTCGACGATCTCGGGATCAACCTCAAACCGGCTCGTGCCATGGGCATGACCACCATCAAGGTCACCGACCCGGGGACCGCGCTCGCCGATCTCGGCGCCGTCCTCGGGCTGGATCTCCTCGGAGCCTGAGCGCCGGGGCTCAGGCCTCCGGCGACTGCATCACGTGGAGCGTGAGGCTCCGGCGGTACTCGCCGTCGATGAAGATGCTCGCCTGCACCGGTCCGTAGCGCTCGACCGCCACGTTGCGGAGATCGAGGGTGATCGGGATGGACGGCTGCTCATCGATGAGCAGCAGGTCCGGCGAACCGAACTCGAAGGTGCCGTTCACGTCGACGAGTTCGTTGCCGTCCTCGTCGACCACGTGGACCCGCAGCGAGTGCTGCTGCTGAGCCTCGAGCCGCTCGAGCTGGATCACGAACGCCGCGAACACCCCGAGTGGGGCCGGGAACTCGTCGCGGTGGCATCGGGTGACTCCGCCCGAGGACACGAAGAGCAGACCCTCGCGGACCTGGGCGAAGTCGCAGAGCATGGCGGTGGTGATCTCCATGGGCGACGAGCCTAGGCCGGGTTGCGCCGGACCCCGACCCGACCCCACCCGGTACGCTCCGACGCGTGGAGGCACCGGGAGACGAGGGCACCGAAGCGCGCGACGAGGGGTCGGTCCCGACGCCCGGCGCACCGCCGGTCGCCGCGTGGTACGCCGATC
>JBEAXD010000270.1:0-2692 GCA_041159995.1 Actinomycetota bacterium
CCCCCCATCGGCGGGCGCAGCGCGACCGACTCCGGCCCGACCGACGCCGCCGGGAACGGCCCCGGTGGGGGATACGATGCGAGTCCGGATCGGGCGTCCGGAACGGCGGGTGGTTCCGAAGACCATCCGTCGCCCGGCTCCCGAACGGCTCCCGAGGGCGATACCCCGGGAGCGTCACCATGAGAGGTGGTTGCAGGTGTTCGAACGCTTCACCGACCGAGCCCGACGGGTCGTGGTCCTGGCGCAGGAGGAGGCGCGCCTGCTCAACCACAACTACATCGGGACCGAGCACATCCTCCTCGGACTCATCCACGAGGGTGAGGGCGTCGCCGCCAAGGCGCTCGAGTCCCTCGGCATCTCGCTCGAGGCCGTGCGGGCCCAGGTCGAGGAGATCATCGGCCACGGCGGCACCGCGCCGTCCGGGCACATCCCCTTCACGCCGCGGGCCAAGAAGGTCCTCGAGCTCTCGTTGCGCGAGGCGCTCCAGCTCGGCCACAACTACATCGGCACGGAGCACATCCTCCTCGGCCTCATCCGTGAGGGCGAAGGTGTGGCGGCGCAGGTGCTCGTCAAGCTCGGCGCCGACCTGTCCCGCGTGCGCCAGCAGGTGATCCAACTCCTCTCCGGCTACGCCGGTGGCAAGGAGGCCGCGCCGGCCGGTGGTCCCGCCGGCGAGGCCCAACCCTCGGGTTCGCTCGTGCTCGACCAGTTCGGCCGCAACCTGACCCAGGCCGCGCGCGAGAAGAAGCTCGACCCGGTGATCGGGCGCGAGCAGGAGATCGAGCGGGTCATGCAGGTGCTGAGCCGGCGCACCAAGAACAACCCGGTGCTCATCGGTGAGCCGGGCGTCGGGAAGACCGCCATCGTCGAGGGCCTCGCGGCCGACATCGTCGAGGGTCGCGTCCCCGAGACGCTCACCGACAAGCAGCTCTACACCCTCGACCTCGGTGCACTCGTCGCCGGGTCCCGTTACCGCGGTGACTTCGAGGAGCGCCTCAAGAAGGTGCTGAAGGAGATCCGCACCCGCGGGGACATCATCCTGTTCATCGACGAGATCCACACGCTCGTCGGGGCCGGCGCGGCCGAGGGCGCGATCGATGCCGCCAGCATCCTCAAGCCGATGCTCGCCCGCGGTGAGCTCCAGACCATCGGCGCCACCACGCTCGACGAGTACCGCAAGCACCTCGAGAAGGATGCGGCGCTCGAGCGTCGCTTCCAGCCGATCAAGGTCGAGGAGCCGTCGGTCGCGCACACCATCGAGATCCTCAAGGGCCTGCGCGAGCGGTACGAGCAGCACCACCGGGTCACGATCACCGACCAGGCGATCGTCGCCGCGGCGAACCTCGCCGACCGCTACATCTCCGACCGCCACCTCCCCGACAAGGCGATCGACCTCATCGACGAGGCGGGCTCGCGCCTGCGCATCCGTCGCATGCAGGCCCCGCCGGACTACCGCGAACTCGAGGACGAGATCGCCAAGGTCCGCAAGGAGAAGGAGGCCGCGATCGAGGCCCAGCAGTTCGAGACCGCGGCGTCGCTGCGCGACCGCGAGAAGGAGCTGCTCGCCCAGCGCGCCCAGAAGGAGGTCGAGTTCCGGGCCGAGGGGGTGGACCTCTTCAACGAGGTGAGCGAGGAGTCGATCGCCGAGGTGCTCGCGCTCTGGACCGGCATCCCGGTGTACAAGCTCACCGAGGAGGAGACCGCCAAGCTCCTGCGGATGGAGGACGAGCTGCACAAGCGGATCGTCGGGCAGGAGCAGGCCGTCGTGGCGGTGTCCAAGGCGATCCGCCGCACGCGGGCCGGCCTCAAGGACCCCAAGCGTCCGTCGGGCTCGTTCATCTTCCTCGGACCGTCCGGCGTCGGGAAGACCGAGCTCGCCAAGACGCTCGCCGAGTTCCTCTTCGGGGACGAGACCTCGCTCATCCAACTCGACATGTCCGAGTACATGGAGAAGCACACGGTGTCGCGCCTCATCGGTTCGCCCCCCGGCTACGTCGGGTACGACGAAGGCGGTCAGCTCACCGAGGCCGTGCGGCGCAAGCCGTTCTCCGTGGTCCTCTTCGACGAGATCGAGAAGGCCCACCCGGACGTCTTCAACTCGCTGCTCCAGATCCTCGAGGACGGCCGGCTGACCGACTCGCAGGGTCGCACGGTCGACTTCAAGAACACCGTCATCATCATGACCTCGAACCTCGGCACCTCCGACCTGCGCAAGACCGGCGTGGGCTTCGCGAAGGCCGACGACGCGGTCACCTACGAGCGGATGAAGGACAAGGTCACCGAGGAGCTCAAGCGGCACTTCCGACCCGAGTTCCTCAACCGCATCGACGAGGTCATCGTGTTCGGTGAGCTCTCCCGCGACGAGGTGCACTCGATCGTGGATCTGCTCATCAAGCGGGTGCAGGACCAGCTCCAGGGCCAGGGCATCAGCCTCGACCTCACGGACGCGGCCCGCGACCTCCTCACGGCGAAGGGGTACGACCCGACGTTGGGCGCCCGCCCGCTGCGGCGCGCCATCCAGCGCCTCGTCGAGGACCCGCTCTCCGAGAAGCTGCTCTGGAAGGAGTTGCACACGGGCGAGTCGATCCTCGTCGACGCCGAGGGCGAGGAGATCGTGTTCCGCACGATCGAGGGCATCGAACCGCCCCCGGTCGAACTGGCGGGAAGCGGTTCGGAGGGCTGACACCCTCCG
>JBEAXD010000291.1:0-2886 GCA_041159995.1 Actinomycetota bacterium
GAGGGGCACCGGCGGGGGAGCACCTCCCGATGGGCGTCGTGTCGATCTGGTTGCCCCGGTACGACGATCGCGGTCCGTACGAGGAGGTGCTGCGGAACCACTGCGAACGGATCGCGGGGTACCTGGCCCTCGAGAGCATGTACACGGACTACGGCGGGAACCGTCACTCGGGCCCGCGGAACTGGCCCGACGGTTCCCGTTCACCCGGCGTCACAATGGTGACGCTCATGGAGACGCCCGAGCGGATGACCGACGAGGAGTGGGTCACGCACTGGCACACCGTGCAGTCACCGGTCTCCGAATCGATGCAGCCCCGGACCCGGTACGTGCGGAACGCGGTCGTTCGCCCGGTGACCCCCGACGCGCCGCCCTGGCGCGGGATCGTCGAGGAGTGCTGGCCGTCCGCGGAGCACATCACCGACCCGATGCTGTTCTACTGCGCCGGCGATGACCCGGATCTCATGCAGGCGAACCTGCGGGAGATGCTGGCGAGCGTCACCGCGTTCCTCGATCTCGACCGACTCCGGAGCATCACGATGAGCGAATACCTGCTCAGGACCGTGTGAGTGCCGACACGGCGGCGCCGGGCGCCGCCGTCGCTCGTCACGCGGAGTACGCGCTCCTGGGCGCATGCGTCGCGTCGTTCGCGTGGGGTATCGGTCCGCTCGCCGTGCGCGGGATCGATGCCGGGGCGGTCAACACGGCGTTCTGGCGGCTCTGGTTGGCGGTTCCGATCGCCTGGCTGCTCGCGCGGCCGGCAGGCGGACTCGACCTGCGCACCCTGCGACGATCGGTCGGTCCCGGGGTGCTCTTCGCCCTGTCCCTCGTCACCGGGTGGACGGCGATCCGCGAGACCTCGGTGGCCAACGCCACGATCATCCCCGCGCTCCAGCCCGTGCTCGTCCTCCTCGTGGCGAGCCGCACCTTCGGGGAGCGCATCCGGCCGCGGGACCTCGTGCTCGGTGCCGTCGGTCTCGTCGGCGTCGTCGTGTTCATCGCGGTGGCGAGCGACACCTCGGGGGCCACACGCCGAGGCGATCTGTGGGCGGTGGCCGGCCTCGTCGTGTGGGTCGGATACTTCGTCGAGACGAAACGACTGCGGACCCGCCACGACGATGTCCACACCATGCCGCTGCTCGCCGGTGTGATGCTGTGCGCTGCGATCGCCATCACGCCGTACCTGCTCGTCACCGAGGGCCCGCCCGTCCCGCTCGTGGGCATCGACTGGTTCTGGGTGCTGTTCATCGTCTTCGTGCCCGGTTTCACGGGACACGGGCTCATGACCTGGGCGCAGCGGCACGCCCCGGCATCCTTGCTCTCCGTGGTCATGCTCCTGTCGCCGATCGTGTCCGCACTCGGGGCGTGGGTCGTGTTCGGCCAGGAGCTCCTCCCGATCCAGTTCGTCGCCGGCACACTCGTGATCGGCAGCGTGGCCGCAGTCGTGACCGGACACCGCGCGGTTCCGGTCGAACCCGAGGTCGCCTGACTCCTCAGTGTCCGGTGAGCGACCGGAGGAGCGCGCTCCGCAGCCGGGCCGTCCGCCCGGTCCGAGCCTCGACCCGGTCGGCACCGCGCGCGAGCGCCGTCATCGAGCGCACCGCGAGCCAACGCATCGGTTCCGGTTCCCAGCGTCGGGACCGGTGTCCGACCCACGGCAGGCGCGTGAGCTCGGTGTCCTCACCGAGGATGAGATCGGCCAGCGTCCGACCGGCGAGGTTGGCGGTGGTGACCCCATCGCCCACGTACCCCCCGGCCCACGCGAAGGAACGGTCCCGTGCGATGCCGACCCCGGAGTGCCAGTCGCGGGGCACGCCGAGCGGACCGCCCCACCGGTGGGTGATCGGCCGTCCCCGGAGCATCGGGAACAGGTCGTGGAGCGTGGACTCGAGCGCGCGGAAGGTCGCGGGATCGCGGTCGTAGCGCGGATCGATGCGCGAACCGAAGTGGTACGGAGCACCCCGCCCGCCGAACGCGATCCGATCGTCGGGGGTCCGCTGCGCGTAGACGATGAGGTTCCGTCCGTCGGTGAGCGTCTCCCGACCGTCCCATCCGATCTCGGACCACGTGTCAGCCGACAGTGGTTCCGTCGCGACCATGAGGGAGTAGACCGGGATCGAACGCCGGCGTTGACCCGGCAGGGTGGAGGTCCACGCCTCGGTCGCAAGGACCGTGATCGGTGCTCGCACGGTCCCGCACCCGGTGCGGATGCCATCCGGCAGCAGATCGATGACCGGTGTTCGCTCCCGGATGATCCCGCCGCGACGTTCGACCGCTTCGGCGAGCCCGACCACGAGACGCGCCGGATCGATCCGGGCGCAGTCCGGGGTGTGGACCCCGAAGCGTGTGCCGCGCACCCGGATGCGGCGGTCGCAGGCGTCACGGTCGAGCTCGATGGGGTGCTCCGGCCCGAGGCCCCAACGCACATGGTCATCGACCACCCCTCGAACCCGCCCGTCCTGCGCAGGGGACCGCGAGACCGTGAGGGTGCCGCCACGGTGGAACCCGCAGTCGATGCGCTCCTCCGCGCAGACCCTCGCGATGTCGTCGATGGCTGCGACCATCGCCCGGTGCTGCGCCCGAACCGCCTCGGGGCCGCCATGCCGAGCGAGATCCTGCCGGCGCGCGGCGAACAGCGCGGACGCCCATCCTCCGTTCCGGCCGGACGCGCCGTAGCCGACCGTCGCCGCCTCGACCACCAGCACGCGGATGGACGGCGAACGTCCGAGGAGCGCGTAGGCGGTCCACAGGCCCGTGAACCCGGCGCCGACGATCACGACGTCCGCGGTCGCGTCCCCGTCGAGCCGAGGCCGCCGACGGACCGGGTCGGGGAGACCGTCGAACCACAGGCCGGGGGCGGCCGGTCCACCGAGGTCGGGATCCATACCC
>JBEAXD010000046.1:0-5487 GCA_041159995.1 Actinomycetota bacterium
GTCGAGCCTCGGGGTGCTCGACGCCACGCTCCCGCACGATGTGGCCGCCTCCACCCCCGCCGAGCACGAGGTCCGCAACCTCGTCACGGTGGCGCGTACGCTCGTCGCCGCGGCGCTCGCCCGCACGGAGTCCCGCGGCACGCACACCCGGCTCGATCACCCCGAGTCGGACCCTGCGTTCCGGGGGCGTCTCGTGCAGGTGCGCGGCGCCGAGCCCTTCCTGGCCCCGCTGCCCGTCCCCGTGGAGACCCCGTGACCTCGAGCCTCGACCCGCCGGCCGGCATCGTCCGCGAGGTGGTGGCGCTCGCGCTCCGCGAGGACCTCGGGCTGCTCGGTGACCTCACCTCCCTCGCGGTCATCCCGGAGGAGGCCGAGGGCACGGCGCACTTCGTGGCCCGGGGCGACGGCGTGCTCGCCGGCACCGCGGCGGCGACCGAGGTGTTCCGGCAACTGGACTCCGACGTGGTGGTGGGCTGGACCGCGGCCGACGGCGCCGAGCTCACACCCGGTCTGGCCTTCGGATCGGTGAGCGGTCCGCTGCGCTCGCTGCTCGGTGGCGAGCGGACCGCCCTCAACCTCCTCCAGCACTGCTCGGGGATCGCCACGCTCACCCGACGGTACGTGCGCAGCACGCACGGTCACGCGCAGATCCGCGACACCCGGAAGACGTTGCCCGGTCTGCGGGCGCTCGAGAAGGCCGCGGTCCGCGCCGGCGGCGGGTTCAACCACCGTGAGTGCCTCTCGGACGCGGTGCTCATCAAGGACAACCACCTCGTGCACCACGATCTCACCTCGGCGGTGGGCCGGGCGCGGGCCCATTGGCCGGGTCGGGTCGTCGAGGTCGAGTGCGACACGCTCGAGCAGGTCCGGGAGGCGGTCGCGGTGGCCGCCGACCTCATCCTCCTCGACAACATGACGCCGGAGCAGGTGCGTGAGGCGCGCGCCATCGCCGGTCCCGACGCGCACCTCGAGGTGTCGGGCGGCGTGACCATCGACACCGTCGCCGCGTACGCGGAGGCCGGTGCCACCTACATCTCGGTGGGGGCGATCACCCACTCGGCCCCCGCCCTCGACATCGGCCTGGACCTCGACTGACATGCTGCTCGCGATCGACACCGGCAACACGCAGACCGTCATCGGACTGTTCGACGGCACCGACCTCGCCGACCACTGGCGGATCGCCACCGCGGCCGAGCGCACGTCGGACGAACTGGCCCTCATGATCCAGCAGTTCCTCGGGTTCCACGGGTTCTCGTTCGACGACCAGATCACCGGCGTGGCCGTCTGCTCGGGTGTGCCGCGCATCACCGCGTCGCTGCGGGAGATGACGCGCCGGTACTTCGGCTACGACGCGCTCATCATCGAGCCCGGGGTGCGTACCGGGATGCCGATCCTCTACGACAACCCGAAGGAGGTCGGTCCGGATCGCATCGCCGATGCGGTGGCGGCCTACGAGAAGTACGGCGGCCCGACCGTGGTCGTCGACTTCGGCACCGCGAACACCATCGAGGCGATCAGCGAGAAGGGCGAGTACCTCGGTGGTGCGATCATCCCGGGCATCGAGATCTCGCTCGACGCGCTGTTCGGTCGGGCCGCGGCCCTCCGACGGGTCGAACTCGTCCCACCGCGCAACGTGATCGGCAAGAGCACGGTCGAATCGATCCAGTCCGGCGCGATCTACGGGTTCAGCGGGCAGGTCGACTCGATGGTCGAGCGGTTCCGGGCCGAACTCGGGGAGTGCACCGTGGTGGCGACCGGCGGCCTGGCCGAACTCATCATCCCGCACTCGCGCACGATCGAGCACTTCGAACCGTGGCTCACCCTCGAGGGGTTGCGCATCATCTGGGAGCGCAACCGGTGAGCGGGGACGTGCTCGGTCCCGAGTCGGGGTCGGAGGCCGGCGCGCTCGACGAGCGGACGCGCCGGCTCCAGAAGGTGGAGGCGATGCGGGCGGCCGGGATCGACCCCTACCCGGTGCGTTTCGACCGCACGACCGACGCCGGTTCCCTGCGGACCCGGTTCGGGCAGCTCGAGCCGGGCACCGAGACCGACGAGGAGGTCGCGATCGCGGGCCGTGTGGTCCTGCTGCGGCGCCAGGGTCGGCTCTCGTTCGCGACGATCCGGGACGGATCCGGCGCGATCCAACTCTTCGTCTCCGAGGGCGAGATCGGCCCGGACCGCCACGCCGAGTTCGACGCGTTCGACCTCGGCGACTGGATCGGGGTCGAGGGCACGGTCATGACCACCCGCAAGGGCGAGCTCTCGATCAAGGTGCGGGGGTTCCGACTGCTCGCGAAGGCGCTGCGCCCGCTCCCCGACAAGTGGCACGGCCTCTCGGACACCGACACCCGGTTCCGGCAGCGCTACGTCGACCTCGTGGTGAACGAGGACGCCCGCCGCGTGTTCGCCGTCCGCTTCGCGGTGCTGGCCGCGATCCGCGAGTACCTCGCCGGACGCGGCTTCGTGGAGGTCGAGACGCCGGTGCTCCACGACCAGGCCGGTGGGGCCGCGGCCCGACCCTTCCTCACCCACCACAACGCGCTCGACATGGACCTCGTGCTGCGCATCGCGCTCGAGCTGCACCTCAAGCGTCTCATCGTCGCGGGCTTCGACCGCGTGTTCGAGATCGGCCGCGTCTTCCGCAACGAGGGACTCTCCACCCGCCACAACCCCGAGTTCACGATGCTCGAGCTCTACGAGGCCTTCGTCGACTACGGCGACATGATGAGCCTCACCGAGGAGCTCGTCGCCCACTGCGCCCGGGTCGCCACCGGGTCCACCGTCGTCGACCTCGAGGGCGAGCCGCTCGAGCTGGCCCCGCCCTGGCGGCGGCTCACCCTGCGCGACGCGATCCGGGAGCACGCCGGCGTCGACGTCCACCCCTCGATGCCGGTCGAGGAGGTGCGGGCGATGTGCGATCGCCTCGACGTCCCGTACGAGGCGACGTGGGGGAGCGGCAAGCTCATGCTCGAGATCTACGAGAAGACCACCGAGCACCGCGTGCGCGGTCCGGTGTTCATCCTCGACTACCCCCGGGAGGTCTCACCGCTGGCTCGCGTGCACCGCGACGATGCCCTGCTCACCGAGCGGTTCGAGGTGATCATCGGGGGTCGCGAACTCGCGAACGCCTTCTCCGAGCTCAACGATCCCATCGACCAGCGGGCGCGCTTCGAGGCTCAGGCCGGGCTCGCCGCGGCGGGTGACGACGAGGCGCACGGCGTCGACGAGGACTACCTCCGGGCCATGGAGTACGGGCTCCCGCCCACCGGTGGCCTCGGGATCGGCGTCGACCGTCTCGTGATGCTCCTCGCGGGCGTATCCTCGATCCGCGAGGTCATCCTGTTCCCGCAGCTCCGGCCCGAGTCCCCGTCGGGTGAGGCCGACGGGGACGGCGGTGCCTGAGGAGGCGACATGCGCGTGCTGATCACCGGGATGGGCGGCGAACTGGGCACGCGCACGGCCCAGCTGCTCGAGGCGATCCCCGAGGTCACCGAGATCCACGGCGTCGACTTCGTGCCGCCGCGTCGCCGGCTGCGCCACGCCGAGTTCCGCCGGATGGATCTGCGGGACCGCGAGCGGCTCGCGGCCCACGTGCAGGAGATCGCCCCGACCCACATCGCGCACTTCGGCGTGTACGAACCGCACGCCCGCACCACGCCGCGACAGTCCGCGGCCTTCACGGAGGCGACCACGGTCGCGGTCCTCGGTGCAGCCACCCGGACCGGAGCGCTCGAGCGCGTCGTGGTGCGCAGCGGTCTCGTCGTCTACGGGCGGGATCGGGGGCAGCCCGCGGTGCCCGACGAGTCGTCACCGGTGCTGCCGACCACGCCGTTCGGTCGCTCCTGCCTCGAGGTCGAGGCGGTGGCGGTCGGCCTCGGCCGACGCCACGGCTTCCCGGTGACCGCGTTGCGCATGGCACCGATCGGCGGCTCCCACATCCCGAGTCCGTTGGGTCGTGTGCTGCGGCTCCCCGCGGTCCCGGTGCCGGCGCTCGCCGATCCCGCGTTCTCCCTCGTGCACCAGGACGATGCGGCGCGGGCCATGGTCGCAGCGTTGCGCAGCGACCACGACGGTCCCCTCAACGTCGTCGGGCCGGGGGCCGCGAGCGTGTGGCAGGCCGTGCGCCTCGGTAACCGCGTGCCCGTCCCGGTGTTCGGGCCCGCGTGGACCGCGGCGACCCGGGCGACCGAGTTCGCCGGCGCCCCCATGCCACCCCACGTCGTCGAACTCCTGCGGCGCGGGCGCACCGCGGATGGCACGACGGCGATCGACGTGCTCGGCCTCGGCGCGCTCACGAGCACCCAGGCGGTGTGCGCCGAACTCTTCGAGTGGGCGACGGTCTCGACGATCCGACCGGCCCCGGCGGTGGCGGTGTGAGCGCGGAGACGGTGCTGCTCCCCGGCCCCGACGGCGGCTACGGCACCGACGACGACCGCGTCGGACCCGCCGATCCCCTGCGCTTCCTCCGGCGCCGGTTCGACGGGCACTACCCGATCGACCCGTTCGGGGGGGACCCGCAACTCCAGGATCTGCTCGCCCCGATCGGTCGACTCACGCTGCCGGTCCGGGTCGAGGGTCCGGGTCGCCTGCCCGAGATCGGCCCGGCGCTGCTCGTCGTGAACCGCGGGCTCGGTCTCGCCGAACCGGTCGCGCTCCACCAGGCCGTGCGCCGCGAGGTCGGGCGACGCTTGCGCGTGGTCGGCATCCCGGATCTGCCCCTCGTGGGGGACGGATTGCGCAAGCTCGGCAGCGTCGCGCAGTACCCGGAGGACCTCGGGGCGGTGCTGCGCGCCGGTCATCTCGCCGCGCTCCCACTCGCGCACACCTGGTTGCGCCAGGGCGCGGGCACCCCGCCCGTGCGGATGCTCGTGGCCGCACTCGGCTTCCCGGTGTACCCGGTCGCGATGGTGCCGGTCGGTCCGTTCGGGTTCCCCGTCGCGGGTTGGCGGGTGCGCATCGGTGCGCCGATCCGCCTCGACGTCGAGCGCGGGTCGGGCGATCCGTTGGCCGCGGCCGAACTCGCGGAGGCGGCGCGACTCGCGGTCGACGACCTGCTCGCCGGCGACTGACGCCCCGCGACCGGACCGCGACCGGACCGCGACCGGCCCGCGACGCGACCGGCGGTGCCGCCGCGGTCGAGGGCTACGCTCGTGCGAGCAGGTGCGGAGCCGATCGGACGGTCGGCGGAACGAGGGACGGATCGGGTTTGCCGGAGGTCGTCGCCACCGACGGGGTGCTCCTCCACTACGACGTCTTCGGGCGCCGGGACGGTCCGCCGCTCCTGCTCATCCAGGGTCTCGGGACGGACTCGCGCGGCTGGGCGCTCCAACGGCTCGCCCTCGGTCGCCGCTACCGGTGCATCGCGCCCGACAACCGCGGCACCGGTCGCACCGAACTCACGCCCGGGCCGTACTCGCTCGAGCAGATGGCGCTCGACGCGCTCACGATCCTCGACGCCGAGGGGGTCGACCGGGCCCACGTGATGGG
>JBEAXD010000063.1:0-10751 GCA_041159995.1 Actinomycetota bacterium
GCCGGGGACGACCTCGCGGCGCTCCTCTACACCTCGGGGACCACCGGCAAGCCGAAGGGCGCGACCATCACGCACCGGCAGGTGATCGCGAACCTCCAGAACATCATGGTGGGCGGCATCGTCGGCATGATGCGCAACCCCGAGCCCGAGGATGCGCCGACGTACCAGTCGGCGAGCCTCCTCGTGGTGCCGCTGTTCCACGTGACCGGATGCCTCGCCACCATGGTCACGGCGTTCGCGACCGGCGCGAAGCTCGTGCTCATGCCGCCGGGACGCTTCGACCCGGATCACGCGATGGAGACCGTCGAGCGTGAGCGCATCGCGGCGATCGGGGGTGTGCCGACGGTGATGTGGCGCATCGTGGAGTCGCCCAACTTCGCGAAGTACGACCTCTCGAGCGTGACCCGCATCTCCTACGGCGGCGCGCCGGCCGCGCCCGAGCTCGTCGCCCGCATCGATGAGTGCTTCCCGCAGGCCAAGCGGGCCCTCACCACGGCCTACGGCCTCACCGAGACGGCGTCGGTCGCGACCGTGAACGCCGGAGCGGACTACTTCGGCCATCCCGGTTCGGTCGGCCGGCCCGTACCCACCGTGGAGATGCGCGTCGTCACCGAGGATGGGCGGGACGCCGAGGTCGGGGAGACCGGCGAGGTGTGGTTCCGCGGTCCGACCGTGATGATCCGGGGTTACTGGAACCGGCCCGATGCCAACGCCGAGGTGCTCACCGCCGACAAGTGGTTCAAGACGGGCGACATCGGCAAGCTCGACGAGGAGGGCTTCCTGTACCTGGTCGACCGTGCGAAGGACATGATCATCCGGGCCGGGGAGAACATCTACTGCGTCGAGGTGGAGCACGTGCTGTTCGACCACCCGGACGTGCTCGACGCCGCGATCGTCGGTGTGCCCCACAAGGAGATGGGTGAGGAGGTCAAGGCGTTCGTGCAACTGCGCGCCGGGTCCACCGCCACCGTCGAGGACATACGGGCGCACTGCCGCACGCACCTCGCCGACTTCAAGGTGCCCGAGTACGTCGAGTTCGTCGATGCCCCGCTCCCGCGCAACCCGGCGGGCAAGGTGCTCAAGAACATCCTCCGCGGCGGGCAGACCGCGTTCTCGCCGTCGGAATCCGACGACTCGGCGCTCTAGGGGGCGAGGGCGATCTCCACGCTCTACGACTTCCACACCGTCTGGGGGTACGTCTCGATCGTGCTCAACGCGATCGCCGGGATCCTCGCCCTCATCGCCTGGCGCGTGGTCGGCTTCCGCGGCCGGCACGTGTGGATCGCGACGATCATCGCCCAGGTCGCGGTGCTCCTGCAGGTGTTCGTCGGGGTGATCCTCGTGGCGAGTGACCGCTACGAGGTGCCGCGGTTCCACATGTTCTACGGATTCGTGATCTTCATCACCGTCGGCCTGCTCTACCAGTACCGCGGTTCGATGCGGGGCCGGCTCGAGATGCTGTACGGCTTCGGCGGCCTGTTCGTCATGGGGCTCGGGATCCGCGCGGTCCTCCAGGTGGTGCAGTGACCAGACGGCGGGTGCTGCTCATCTTCGGCGGTCGGTCGGCCGAGCACGACGTGTCGCGGGTGACGGCCACCTCGGTGGCCCGGGCGCTCGACCCCGAGCGGTACGAGGTGATCCCGGTCGCGATCACCCGGGACGGGCACTGGCTCGATGCGCCGAGCGCGCGCGAGATCATCGCCTCGACCGACCGGCCGGCCCCGCCCGAGGGCCTCCCGATCGATGGCGTCGCGCTCGATGCCATCGGCGATGCGATCGCGGTCCCTGAGGCGGGCGCACTCGGCGTCGACGTCGTGATCCCGCTCGTGCACGGTCCGTACGGCGAGGACGGCACCCTGCAGGGCCTGCTCGAGCTCGCCGGCCTGCCGTACGTGGGCTCCGGTGTGCTCGGCTCGGCGGTCGGCATGGACAAGGCGATGATGAAGCGAGCCCTCGTGGCCTGCGGCGTGCCGGTCGCCGCGTGGCGCGAGCACCGCGACGGCGACGACATCGGTGCGTTCTGCGATGCGGTGGTCGACGATCTCGGGCTGCCCTGCTTCGTGAAGCCGGCGAACATGGGCTCCTCGGTCGGCGTGAGCAAGGCGCACGATCGGGCCGGCCTCGAGGCGGCGGTGCGCCACGCGCTGCAGTACGACGAGTGGGTGCTGGCCGAGGAGGCCATCATCGGCCGCGAGATCGAGGTCGCGGTGCTCGGCGATCGTCGTCCGGAGGCCTCGCGACCCGGCGAGATCGTGCCGGGCGCGGAGTTCTACACCTACGCCGACAAGTACGAGGACGGCGCGGCCCAGCTGCTCGCACCGGCGCCGATCACCGCGGAGCAGGAGGCCGAGGTGCGCCGCCTCGCGCTCGATGCGTTCGCGGCCTGTCGGCTCGAGGCCATGGCCCGGGTCGACTTCTTCCTCGAGGAGCCTGGGCGCGGCTTCCTGGTGAACGAGGTCAACACGATCCCGGGATTCACCCCGATCTCGATGTACCCGCGCCTCTGGGACATCAGCGGCGTGCCGTACCCCGAGCTCCTCGATCGTCTCATCGACCTCGCCATGGCCCGGCACGCCCGTCGGGCGCTGCGAGCGGGCCGCGCCCGGGACTGATCGACCGGGTCCGCACGCGACTCGCGCCCCGGCCGGGCCGGGGCGCGAGTGGGGAACTCCTCGGGAACCGGGAGGTCAGCCGAGCCGGGCCTCGAGCGCGTCGAGCTGGGTGCGCAGGTCCGCGGGCAGGCGCTCGCCCACCGACTCGAAGTGGTCGCGGATGAACCCGACCTCCTGCTTCCACTCCTCGGTGTGCACGGCCACGGCCGCCTCGATCTTCGACGGATCGGCGTCGAGTCCGGCGAGGTCGAGGTCCTCGAGGGTCGGGACGGTGCCGATCGCCGTCTCGACGCCGGAGCCCTCGCCCTCGCAGCGGTCGAAGACCCACTTGAGCACTCGCGAGTTCTCCCCGTACCCGGGCCAGAGGAACTTGCCCGACTCGTCCTTGCGGAACCAGTTGACGCCGAAGATGCGGGGGAGCTTGGCGCGGTCGGTGTGCGCCGGCATCGTGAGCCAGTGCGCGAAGTAGTCGCCCATGTTGTAACCGCAGAAGGGGAGCATCGCCATCGGGTCGCGACGCAGGTCACCGAGGCCCCCGAACGCTGCGGCCGTCTTCTCGGAGCCCATCGTGGCACCGACGAACACGCCGTGCTCCCAGTCGCGGGACTCGAACACGAGCGGCACGGTCGAGGCGCGACGGCCGCCGAACAGGATGGCGTCGATCGGCACGCCGGCCGGGTCCTCCCACTCGTCGGCGATGACCGGGCACTGCGAGGCGGGCACGCAGAACCGGGAGTTCGGGTGGGCGGCGTCGGTGCCCGACTCCGGAGTCCAGTCGTTGCGCTTCCAGTCGACGAGGTGGGCCGGAGGCTCCTCGGTCATGCCCTCCCACCAGACGTCACCGTCGTCGGTGAGGGCCACGTTCGTGAAGACCGTGTTGGCGTCGAGGGTGAGCATCGCGTTCGGGTTCGTCTCCATGTTCGTGCCCGGTGCGACACCGAAGAATCCGAACTCGGGGTTGATGGCTCGCAGGCGGCCGTCCGGCCCGAACTTCATCCAGGCGATGTCGTCGCCGATGGTCTCGGCCTTCCAGCCCGGGATCGACGGGATGAGCATGGCCAGGTTGGTCTTGCCGCAGGCCGACGGGAACGCCGCGGCGACGTAGCGCACCGCACCCTTCGGGTTCGTGAGCTTCAGGATGAGCATGTGCTCGGCCAGCCAGCCCTCGTCCCGGGCGATGACCGACGCGATGCGCAGCGCGAAGCACTTCTTGCCGAGCAGCGCGTTCCCGCCGTAGCCGGAGCCGTACGACCAGATCTCGCGGGTCTCCGGGAAGTGCACGATCCACTTCTCGTCCGGGTTGCACGGCCAGGCCGAGTCGGCCTGGCCCTCGGCGAGCGGCGCTCCGAGCGAGTGCATGCAGGGCACGAAGTCGCCGTCGTCGCCGAGCACGTCGAGTGCGGCCTGCCCGGCGCGGGTCATCACGCGCATCGACAGCGCGACGTAGGGGGAGTCGGTGATCTCGACGCCGATGTAGGAGAGCGGCGAGCCGAGCGGGCCCATGGAGAACGGGACGACGTACATCGTGCGCCCGCGCATCGAACCCCGGAACAGCGAGTCGAGCTGCGTGCGCATCTCCGCCGGGTCGCGCCAGTTGTTGTTGGCGCCCGCGTCGATGGCGTGTTCCGAGCAGATGAAGGTGCGGTCCTCGACCCGGGCGACGTCGGACGGGTCCGTCGCGGCCCAGTAGGAGTTCGGGCGCTTCGCAGGGTCGAGCGGCACGAACGTCCCCGCGTCGACGAGTTGCTGGGCGAGTCGGTCGGCCTCGGCCTGGGAGCCGTCGAACCAGTGGATGGCGGCCGGCTCGGTGAGCGCAGCCATCTCCTCGACCCAGGCGATGAGTCGCGCGTGCGTGGTGGGGGCGTCGTCGGCGATGGACACGGGTACGACTCCTTGCGACCTGTCCCGGCGGCGTCGGTGCCCCCGGCTCGAATGGTCGCGGAGTGTAGGGCCGTGCCCGCTACCGCCCCCAACCGCGGTCGGCGGGGCGGGGGTGCCTCAGTGGAGGCTCAGACCTGGACCTGATCGGGCAGGCCCATGTCGCCCTCGGACCCCGAACGGATCGCGGTGGCGCGGCCCTCGGGGTCGAGGTCGAAGTTCACCCGCTGCCCCTGGCGCAGCACCCGGAAGAGGGAGCCCTCGAGCGCCCCCGGGGCGAGCACGATGTCGAGCCGGTCGGTGTCGCGCACGACGACACCTTCCCCGGTCTCCGGGTCGTAGGAGCGGACGACGCCCTGCACGGCCGTTACGGCTTCTGGACCTTGCCGGCCTTGAGGCAGGCGGTGCAGGCGTTGATGCGCTTCGGCGAGCCGTTGACCACCGCGCGCACCTTCTGGACGTTGGGGTTCCAGCGTCGCTTCGTGCGGCGGTGCGAGTGGCTGAGGCGCATGCCGAAGACCGGCTTCTTGCCGCAGACGTCGCAGACGGATGACATGGCTCGACCTCAGGATCGGTTCGCGGGACCGGGGGAGGATAGCAGGAGGCCCCGACCCGGCTCCCTCCCGGCGGTACGCTCGGCGTCGTGCCCGTGCTCGAGACCCTCACCGCCTCCGACCTGCGCCTCGCGGTGACCCGGTTCCGGGACGCGCTGCGCTCCCACCAGGAGGAGCTGAACCGGCTCAACGTCTACCCGGTCCCGGACGGGGACACGGGCACGAACATGATGCTGACCCTCGAATCGGTGGCGAACGAACTCCGCACCGCCGAGACGATGGATGAGGTCTGCACCGCCATCGCCCACGGTTCGCTCATGGGCGCACGGGGCAATTCGGGCGTGATCACCTCCCAGATCCTGCGCGGTCTCGTCGAGTCGTTCCGGGGCCACACCGAGATCGGGCCGGCCGAGACCGTCGCGGCGCTGCGCCGCGCCGCCGATGCCGCCTACCAGGCGGTGATGCGACCGGTCGAGGGCACCATCCTCACCGTGTGCCGCGAGGCGGCCGAGGCGGCCGAGGCCGTGGCGGCCACCTCGGTCGAGGCGGTGCTCCTCGCGGCGGAGGCCGGGGCCGAGGCGTCGGTGGCGCGCACGCCGGAACTGCTCCCGGCCCTGCGCGATGCCGGGGTCGTCGACGCCGGCGGCAAGGGCTTCACGCTGCTGCTCGACGCGTTCCTCGAGGTGGTGTCGGGCCGTCCGATCCCGGAGCCGATGATCGTCGACGCGCCGACCATCGTGCGTGAGCACCTCGAGGCCGGCGACGTCTCGTCGCTGCGCTACGAGGTCATGTTCCTGCTCGACGCGCCGGACTCCACGATCGACGCGTTCAAGGCCACGTGGATGGCCCTCGGCGACTCGATCGTGGTCGTCGGCGGCGACGGCCTGTGGAACTGCCACGTGCACACCGACGACATCGGTGGAGCGATCGAGGCGGGCATCGAGGCCGGCCGACCGCGCAACATCCGGGTCACGGACCTCATCGAGCAGGTCGAGGAGGAGGGTTGGGTCCGCGAGCACGGAGGCGACCTCGGCGGCGTGGCGGACGGCGCGACGGTGACCACCGCGGTGGTCGCGGTCGGCGTCGGCGAGGGGGTCAAACGCCTGTTGCGGAGCCTCGGAGTCCAGGAGATCGTGGCCGGCGGGCAGTCCATGAACCCGTCGACCGCGCAGATCCTCGAAGCCGTGGAGCGCGGTCCGGCGGAGTCGGTGATCGTCCTGCCCAACAACAAGAACATCATCCCGGTGGCCCGGCAGGTCGATGCGCTCTCCGACAAGCGGGTCGAGGTCGTGCCGACCGTCTCGGTGCTCGAGGCGCTCGCCGCGCTCGTCACCTACGACCCCGATGCGGACTGCGACACCAACCTCCGGGCCATGGAGGCGGGCGCGCTCGCGGTCCGGGCCGGCGAGGTGACGAGGGCCGTGCGAGACAGCACCGCCGAGTGCGGGCCGATCCGTGAGGGCGACTGGCTCGCCATCGATCCGACCGGCATCGGGGCGACCGCGCCGAGTGCGGCCGAGGCGGCGTTCGCACTCGTGGACCGCCTGATCGACGATGACAGCGAGATCGTGACCGTCCTGGTCGGCTCCGATGCCCGACCGGCCGAGACCCAACGGGTGCGCGAGCACCTCGCGGCCAAGCACCCGCACGTCGAGATCGAGGTGCACGAGGGGGGCCAGCCGCTCTACCCGTACCTCATCGGGGTGGAGTAGCCACGTCCCCGCACTCCCTGCGCGAACTGGCCCGGACCCGGCTCGATGCGGTCGAGGGCATCACGGCGCGCACGATCCGAGGGCTCAAGACCATGGGGGTCGAGACGGTGCTCGACCTGCTGCACCTGTACCCGCGCCGGATCCACGACCGCACGGCGATCACGCCGATCGATCAACTCGAGATCGGCACCGAGACCACCGTGTTCGGATCGGTGGTCAAGGTCTCGAGTCGGTTCACGAAGACTCGGAAGAAGATGGTGGTCGCGACCGTCGAGGGCGGGGGGGCTCGGCTCGAGGTCACCTTCTTCAACCAGCCGTGGCGCGAGAAGCAGCTCGCGGAGGGTACCGAGGTCGCGATGTTCGGCAAGGTCGAGACGTTCGCGGGCGCTCGGCGCATGACGAACCCGGTGGTCGACGTCAGGGGGCGCGCGGGCGGGGCGCGCACCGGCCGCATCGTCGCGGTGTACCCGCAGTCGGCGAAGGCGGATCTCTCGTCATGGGAGATCGCCCCGGCGGTGGCCCGGGCCCTCGAGTTCGCGGGCGAGGTCTACGACCCGCTCGACCCGACCATCCGCGGACCGCTCCGCCTGGTCGACCGCACGACGGCGCTGCGGGACGTCCACCGTCCCGCGACCGCCGAGGACCACCGACGGGCCGAGCGGCGGTTGCGCTTCGATGAGTTCCTCGTGGCGCAGGTCGGGCTCGTCGCCCGCAAGCGCGCGCTCGCCGCGGCCGAGATCGGCGTCCGGCACGCGGCCGCCGGACCGCTCGTCGGGGAGTTCCTCGCCCGCCTGCCGTTCGCGGTGACCGCGGATCAGTCCCGAGCCATCGACGAGATCCGGGCCGACCTGGCTCGGCCCGCCCCGATGCACCGGCTGCTCCAGGGCGACGTCGGGTCGGGCAAGACGGTCGTCGCGCTCGCGGCGATGCTGGTCGCGGTCGAGGGCGGGTTCCAGGCCGCGCTCATGGCGCCGACGGCGGTGCTGGCCGAGCAGTTGTTCGCGGTGGCGGTGCGGACCTACGGGGACCTCGTCCCGGGCGACGGTGCCCCGAACCTCCTCGGCGAGACCCCGACGGGCGTCCGGCTCCTGACGAACCGCACCTCGGCGAAGGAACGGGCCGAGATCGCGGCGGGCCTGCGCGACGGCACGGTGCACATCGTCATCGGGACGCACGCGCTCCTCTACGGCGAGACGCCGTTCACGAACCTCGGCCTCATCGTCATCGACGAGCACCACCGCTTCGGGGTGGAGCAGCGTGACGTGCTCAAGCAACGGGCCACCGAACTCGTGCCCGACGTGCTCGTGATGACGGCGACACCGATCCCGCGCACCGCCGCGCTCCTCGTCTACGGCGATCTCGACATCTCGGTGCTCGCGGCGATGCCGTCGGGGCGCGAGCCGGTCACCACCGAGGTGCTGCGCCGGGACACGCGTGAGGCGGACCGCGCCTACGAGCGCATCCGGACCGAGGTGGCGGCGGGTCGGCAGGCCTACGTCGTCTGCCCGCTCGTGGAGGGATCCGAGAAGATCGAGGCGAAGGCCGCGACCGAGCGGGCCGACGAGCTGCGGGAGGGTGCGCTCGCAACACTGCGCATCGGACTGCTCCACGGACAGATGCCGGCCGCCGACAAGGAGGCGGTCATGGAGGCGTTCCGGGCGCGCGAGCTCGACGTCCTCGTGGCCACGACCGTCATCGAGGTGGGGGTCGACGTCCCCAACGCGACCGTCATGGTCATCGAGGACGCACAGCGATTCGGCCTCGCGCAGTTGCACCAGCTGCGCGGACGCGTCGGCCGTGGCGGCGGCGAGTCATGGTGCTACCTCGTCGCCGACACGACGACCGAGGACGCCGCGGCCCGCATGGAGGCCATGGCCGAGACCACCGACGGCTTCGTCCTCGCCGAGCGCGACCTCGAGATCCGCGGCAGTGGCCAGGTGTTCGGGGAGCGGCAGTCCGGACAGCGGGTGGATCGACACCTGCGCCTGGCCCGACTCCCGCGCGACGAGAAGTACGTGGCCTTCGCCCGCTCGACCGCCGAGGCCCTGCTCGACGCCGATCCCGATCTGGCCGACCACCGGCCGCTCGCGGAGGAGGTCGAGGACCTGCTCGGCGATGACGTCGAGTACCTGTTCAAGTCATGAGCGCCGGCCGCGGTCCCCGCGTCATCGGTGGCGAGATCGGAGGATTGCGCCTCACCGCGCCGCGCGGCTCGCGCACTCGCCCGACCGCCGACCGGGTCAAGGAGTCGTTGTTCGCGGCGCTCGGCGGCCGGGTCGACGACGCAGTGGTGCTCGATCTCTACGCGGGGAGCGGCGCGCTCGGGATCGAGGCGCTGTCACGGGGCGCCGACCGCGCGGTCGCCGTGGACTCCGACGCGTCGGCGGTCGCTGCGATCCGGACGAACCTCGCACGCGGACACCTCGAGGGTCGACTGCGCGTCCACGCCCGGGCCGTCGCGCCGTACCTGGCGGGTGCGGCGGCCGAGGGGCCGTTCGACCTCGTGCTCATGGATCCCCCCTACGACACGCCGGACGCCACGATCGCTGCACACCTCGTGGCCCTCGGCGCACCGGGCGTGCTGGCGGCGGGCGCGTGCGTGGTGGTGGAACGGGCTGCGGACGGTGCGCCCACGATGCCCGCAGGTTGGTGTGTCACGTGGTCCCGCACCTACGGGGATACGCTCATCGTGCTCTGCGAGCCCGGCGGCGACTGACCGCCCGACCTCCCCGACGGACCCGCGGGTCCGCCCGAACCGCAAAGGAAGCGCCGGTGTCCATCGCCCTGTGCCCGGGATCGTTCGACCCCGTGACCCTCGGCCACCTCGACATCATCGAGCGCACCTCACGGCACTTCTCGGAGGTCGTCGTGGCGGTGATCCGGAACCCGCAGAAGACCCAGTCGCTGTTCACCCTCGAGGAACGTCAGGAGATGCTCCGCGAGGTCACCGCGCACCTCGCGAACGTGCGCATCGAGTTCTTCAAGGGCCTGCTCGTCGACTTCGCCCGCGACCAGGGCGCGAGTGCGATCGTCAAGGGACTCCGGGCGGTGTCCGACTTCGACTACGAGCTCCAGATGGCGCAGATGAACCAGCGCCTCTCCGGGATCGACACGTTCTTCATCTCCACGAGTCCGCAGTACTCGTTCCTGTCGTCGAGCCTCGTGCGCGAGGTCGGCCGCTTCGGCGGCGACGTCTCGACGATGGTGCCGGCCTCGGTCGCCACGCGGCTCACGGAGCGGTTCGCCGAGCAGGGGGGTCAGTCATGAGCGACTACGACGCGCTGGACGGGTCGATCCCGGACACCGAGGCGAGTCTCGATCAGATCCGCGAGCACGTGGAGCAGGCCCGCTCGATGCCGATGTCGGCCTCGGTCATGGTCAACCGGGATGAACTCCTCGGCCTCGTCGAGGACGCGCTCGCCATGCTCCCGGAGGAGATCCGGCAGGCCCGCTGGTTGCTCAAGGAGCGTGAGGAGTTCCTCGCCAAGGCCCGCAAGGAGGCCGAGGAGATCATCGAGGCCGGTCGGCAGCAGGCCGAGCGCATGGTGGAACGCACCGAGGTGGTGCGGTCCGCCCGTCGCACCGCCGAGCGCGTGGTGGAGGCGGCCGAGGACCGGGCTCGGGCGATGCGGCTCGAGACCGAGGACTACATCGATCAGAAGCTCGCGGGGTTCGAGGTGGTGCTCGACCGGACCATGGCCGCGGTCCAGAAGGGTCGGGAGCGGCTCTCGCTCGTCGTCGAGGCGCCGGTCGAGTCGGCCGCGGTCGAGGGCGAGGAGCCCGGGGCGGCCTTCTTCGATCAGGAGATGGACTGACCGGCCCTGCCGCCGTCGGGGTCCCCGCTCGGGGTCGCTGCTACGATCACCGCCCTTCGAGCGGCCCAACCGGGGTCGCCGGCCGGACCGCCGTGACGCCGGCGGTCCCGCACGATCCGCCTCGACCTGCGCACCGGCCATGGACCTCCTCCGACAGAACGTCTCCGACCTCCTCCACAA
>JBEAXD010000138.1:0-7639 GCA_041159995.1 Actinomycetota bacterium
TCCCGGGAAGTGCGAGGACGCGTCCGAGCAGGCGGACCCAGCCGGTGGCGGCCCGGAGCGCGGCGGCCACGGCGAGCTCGCCGCGCAGTGCCGTGCCGTCGGCCCCGATCCACCAGGCGGCCGCCTCGACGTCGGCCCGGGTCAGCCCGTGGCTCGCGAGTTCCCGGTCGTCGAAGGACGTGGCCGGGCGGAGGCGAGCGGTTCCGGGGCGCCACCGCGCCTCGATCCACCGTGCCGATCGCGTGCAGAACCCGCAGTCGGCGTCGTACACGAGGGTGGGGGTCACGGGATCAGCGTACGCCCCGGTCCTGTGGATCCCGGCTCGGGTCGCGATCGGGCAGGACGGCCCTCCGGCGCGTGCGGGCGCCTACGCTCGGGGCGTGCTGACCGGGATGGTGTGGAGCGTCGTCGCCGTGCTCGCGACGATCTCGGTCGCGTTCGTCGTGGGGCGGGCGCGCCGTCGCTACCGGGACATCGACGTGTTCTGGCCGCTCGGGTTCGTCGCGGTGGCGATCGCGGGTTTCGTCTCGACCGAGGGGAGCGGGGCCGACACCCTGCAGCGGTTCCTCCTGCTCGCGACGGTCACGCTCTGGGGCGGTCGGCTCGCGACACACCTCGCGTGGCGCAGCCGCGGGCAGGGCGAGGATCCTCGCTACGAGGCGATCATGCGGTCATCGCAGGGCCCCGGCGAGCCATGGGCCGCGATCCGCAAGGTGTACCTCCTCCAGGCCGGCCTGCTGTGGTTCGTGTCGATGCCGATCACGGTCGGCATGCGCGCGTCGGCGCCGATCCGGTGGGTCCAGATCGTCGGCCTCCTCGTGTGGTTCGTCGGTTGGGCCGTCGAGGGTGCAGCCGACAAGCAGTTGACCGACTTCATGGCCGATCCGGCTCACCGCGGTCGCGTGCTCGACACCGGGCTGTGGGCGTGGTCGCGCCATCCCAACTACTTCGGGGATGCGCTGGCCTGGTGGGGGATGTTCCTCATCGCGGCATCGGGCGGCTGGGGGCTGCTCACCGTGCTCTCGCCGCTGCTCATGACCCGCCTGCTCACGAGCGTGTCGGGCAAGCCGATGCTCGAGCATCGGCTGCGTCGCACCCGGGCCGGGTACGAGGACTACGTGGCCCGGACCTCGGGGTTCGTTCCCCGCCCACCGCGGCGCCGGACCTGAAACGGTTTCGCCGGATCGGTGGTCCGGACGGGGTCGGAGGGGACCTACGCTCCGTGGCATGGAGCATGCGTACGGTGGCGATCCGCGGCCGGTGGCGCCCGGTTCCCTGCTGGTCGGCCACGGCCGGCGCGCCCCGCTCATCTCGATCCACACCTACGTCGACGAACTCGACCACGACCGGGCGATCGCGGCGGCCCTCCACGACCGCCCCGTGTTCTCGATCCTGCCGCCGACGGAGGACGAGGGGCCGATCCCGGACCGTATGGAGCAGTGGGTCGACCGGTCGGTGCGGGCGATCCGGTCCGCCGGCTTGGCGGGTCCGCACCACCTCATCGGGTGGTCGCTCGGGGGACTCGTGGCCTGGGAGGTGGCGCGGCGCCTGCGGGCCGAGGGTGAGACGGTCGCGTTCGCAGGGAACATCGACGCGATGCGGGCGAAGTTGCGGCCGCGACGGGTCGGTGACGCCGTGCGGTACCACCTCGACGAGGCGCGACGCATCGAGGACCGTCGTCGTCGCCGCGGGTACCTGCTCCGCGCGCCGGCCCGGCACCTCGCAGGGGTGCAGGAGCGGTGGGTCAAGCGTGTCCGCCGCGCGGCACGGCGTTCCGGCCTCGGAGCCGACGCGCCGATCGCCAACACGGCCGAGGCCTACGCGCCGATCGTCTACGCGGCGAAGATGACCGGCCTGCACTTCGTGCCGAAGCCCTACTTCTTCCGGCCGACGCTCTTCGTCACCCGAGCGACCGCATCCATCGTCGACTCCGATGAGCTGCTCCGCTGGGGGACCTTCCTCCCGGCCGGGGTCGATGTGTACCGAGTGCCGGGTGACCACCACTCGATGTGGGACGCCACCCACCGGACGGTGACCGCCGAGGCGATCGCGCGTAGCCTTCGGCCCGTCGACGAACGGGAGGCGGTCGGCCATGGTGGTGACGCGAACGCTGGGTGACCTCGAGGTCTCGGCGATCGGCTTCGGCTGCATGTCGTTGTCCGGCACCTACGGGGCGGCCGATGACGCGGAGAGTCGGCGCACGCTGCTCGGCGCGGTCGATCTCGGGGTGACGTTCTTCGACACCGCCGACATCTACGGGGCCGGGCACAACGAGGCGCTCGTCGGCGAGACCCTCCGGTCCGTCCGGAACGACGTCGCCATCGCGACCAAGTTCGGGTTCACGAGCGCACCCGGCAGCCCCACGGTCGGAGTGCGGGGCGATGCGGCCTACGTGCGTGAAGCCTGCGACGCCTCCCTGCGGCGCCTCGGCGTCGAGTCGATCGACCTCTACTACGCGCACCGCATCGATCCGACCGTGCCGATCGAGGAGACGGTCGGGGCGATGGCCGAGCTCGTCGCCGCCGGGAAGGTCCGGTACCTCGGCCTGTCCGAGGCCGCCCCGGCCACCATCCGCCGGGCCCACGCCGTGCACCCGATCACCGCGATCCAGAGTGAGTACTCCCTCGTCACCCGCTGGGCCGAGGACGAGTTGCTGCCGACGCTCGACGAACTCGGGATCGGCTTCGTGCCCTTCAGTCCGTTGGGGCGCGGTCTGCTCACCGCGGCGTTCGCGGTGCTGCCCGAGGGTGACTTCCGGACGATCATGCCGCGGTTCACCGGCGACAACCTCGTCGCGAACCGTGCGCTGGTCGAGCGGTTCGCGGCCATCGCGGCGGCGAAGGGCTGCACGGCCGGGCAGCTGGCGCTCGCGTGGGTGCTGGCGCAGGGGGACCACATGGTGCCGATCCCGGGTACGCGCCGCATCGAACGCCTGGAGGAGAACGTGGCCGCGCTCGCGGTGGACCTCACCGCCGATGATCTCGCGGCCATCGAGGCACTCGGTCTCGCCGAGGCGGTGGCCGGCCCTCGGTTCCCCGATGCGCTCGAGGAACTCACCGGCCGCTGATCCGCGGGCCGGCGCCCGAGCGGCCTAGCCCTCGACCACGGCCCTGATGCGCTCGAGCGTCTGGCGCATGCCCCGCTCGTTCGTGCGCCCGCGGGCCCATCCGAGCACCAGCCAGTAGGCGCGGGTCATCGGGTTGTCGGGGAGTGCGAACGACTCGGTGACGTCGGCACCGTCGTCGGTCGGGCTGATCTCGTAGCGCCACGAGTTCATCGGGCGCTCCGCGGTGCCGACGGGAAGCCGAACACCCGACCGGGCTCGCACTCGGTGACCTCGCAGGGGGCCCAGTACACGGGCCCCACCCCGTTGCGCTTCACGTGGCCGCGGAACTTCGCGCCCACCGCCGGGCCGGTCGCGCCCTCGAGCCATTCGGCCTCGAACGTCTCGGGGCTGAACTCGCCGATGCGCGTGACATCGGCGACGAGCTCCCAGATGGCCTCGGGAGTCGCACGCATGTGGACGGTGACGGATCCGCTCATCGACATGGAGGGCAACCTACCGCAGTGGCGGTCACGCGGTCCCGGCAGCCGGCGCCTCAGACTCCTCGGATGATGCGGGCGATGAGCACCACGAGCACGATGAGGGACAGCGATGTCTGCACCATCATGAGCGCTTTCGCCGGCCGGGTCTTGACGCTCTCGAGGGTCGGCCCGAACGTCGAGTTCGTGTAGAAGCTCAACGACAGGTAGTCGAACCACCGGGGCGCCTGCTCCGGATGCGCAGCGTTCGGTGGGAACTCGAACGCACCGCCGGGCAGGTAGACGTCGGCGAGTTGGTACCAGAGCGAGAAGATGAGCGTTGTCGACGTGTAGAGCAGCGCGAGGTCGCCGATGAGCTCGGGCTGACTCGCGCCCCCCAGCGACGGCGATACGACGAGCGTCGCGATGTTCATGAGCACGTTCGCCGAGGCGGCCGCGAGGAAGCCCACCATCGTGGCGACGACCCACGCCGGGGTGTCGTCCCGCGTGAAGGGTCGCCGCCGCCGGGCCACGAGCACGCCGAGCACGATCAGGAGGACGACGCAGGCGATGGCTGCGGCGTCGGCGGCGAGGTTCGCCGCGTCGCGGAAGGCCCGGCCGTCCTCGCTCGTGAACTGGTCGATCCGGGCGTCGAGGACGAGGTCGAGTGCCTGCACCACCATGAGGACGAGCATGAGCACGCCGCCGCGCAGGCTGTGGCGCTCGCCCGGGCCGCTCGTCGCAGTCACTGCACGCCGATCCGGAAGTCGGTCACCTGGGTGTCGTCGGTGCCGAGGTCGGCGAAGTTGTCGTAGGCCCGGGCGGCCATGAACTCGCGCCACGGGAACGGCCGGTACCGGGGGCCGTCGGTGCTGAGCGCCGGGATCGGCTCGATGATCGCATCGCGATGCGGGTTCGAGAAGTACGGGATCGAGAAGCGGCGGGACGCCGTCATCGGCACGACGCGGTGGACCGCGGCCCGGTACCGGTCGTTGCTCCAGGCCTGCATGCAGTCCCCGAGGTTGACGACCACGGTCCCGACCCGCGGGGGTACGTCGATCCAGGTGCCGTCGGACGCCTCGGCCTGCAGGCCCCCGGTGTCGTCCTGCAGCAGGAGGGTGAGGACTCCGGGATCGGTGTGGTGACCGAGGGCCGTCGTGCCGAGGGCGGCGAGCCCCTCCCGCTCGTCGACCGGGACCGGATCCCCGACCGTGTAGTGGTTGAGCCGGACCGTGCTCGTGTGCCGGTCGCACGCGCTCGAGGCGCGCTCGTCGTCGGCCAGGCCCAGCGCGTCGTGGACCAGCGACAGGGTGCGCGCTGCGAGGGCGCTGCATGCGTCGAAGTGCCGGATCATCGCGTCACGCAGGCCGGGGAGCGCCGCGGGCCAGCGGTTCCGGGCATCGAGTGCGGCGATCGTCGGGTCGATGAGGTCGAACACCTCCTTGTGGTCCCGCCGGCGCTTGGTGAGTTCGCGGTCGTAGTAGCCGAGCGGGTTCGCCTCCGAGCGCACGACCGCGGTCCGTACCGACCGGTCGGCGTCGAAGAAGCGACGGGTCCAGTTCCAGGTCTCCTCGATGACCGCGTCCATTCCGTGACCGGTGAGGAGGAAGAACCCGTGATCCCGACACGCCGTGTCGATGGCGGCGAGCGAGGTCGCCGACGGGTCCGAGATGTCGACGGTCGGGACCGGTTCCATGCGCACGATGCTGCCACAGGCTCTCTGGAGGCGCCCGTGCCGCGGCAGTTCGATCGTTCGACCGTCAGTCGCGCCCGGACCTCGTGTCCTCCGCGTCCCGGGCCGCATCGATCAGGTACGCCCACAGCACGGTCGCGCCGGCGGGGGTGAGCCGGCCGTTGCCATCCCGGATCGCAGCACCGTCGACGAGGGGTCGGGGATCGCCGTCGGGGCAGAGCACCGGAGCGAGGTCGACCAAGCGGACGTCGCGCGGGTGGTTCCTGGCGTAGGTGCGCCAGACACGATTCACCCAGGCGAGCCGCTCGGGGTCCCGCATGATGGTGCTGATCGTGCTCGTGTCGCCCTCGATCCCGGCGATGCACGGCACCGTGGTCAGCACCAGCGGCCGGCCGGACGGCTGCAGGATCCGGCGTGCCCGGTTGAGTTGGGAACGCAGGTAGGTCGCGTACTCGGGCGTCCCGACCCGAAGGATCCGGCCGCCGGTCGCGCGGTCGAACACGGCGGACTGGCCGGCCATGAGGATCGTGTGGTCGGGCCGGAAACCCGAGTCCATCGCGTCGAAGAGTTCGGGCCACGGCGTGCACTCGGGCTTCGGCCCGACCGCATCGCCCAGCACGGGGCGAGGTCCTGCGATCGGGCAGGACAGGGACGCCACGGCCGTGGCCAGGACGCGGGGGTACCCGGTGTAGATGAGGCGACCGGTCTGTGCGCTGAGGTCGAACGCGTCGAGTTCACCGGCCACGAGGACCCGATCGATCCCCGGCGGTGTGGCACCGGCCGCCGTGGCGAGGCGATCGCGCGCGAACACCCACTCGGGTCGCGGGATGTTCGCGCGCGTCACGCCGTAGACCACGGCCAGGGTGATGATGACGGCGACGATGGCGATGCGGCCCTCGCGGCCCTGCAGGCGTCCGTTGCGCACCGGCATCTCGACCAGGCGGTACGACGCGATGGCCATGGCCGCGAGCACGGCGAGTCGGGCGCCGAGCAACGGCCAGGTGCTCAGTCCCGTCGCCTCGGGGGACATCCACCGGAACAGCGGCACGTGGTAGAGGTACACGCCGTAGGAGACGAGCCCGACCGCGGCCAGCGGACGCCAGCCGAAGGCGGGTCGGATGATCCGGCTGCTCGGTTGGAGCGCGGCCACGATGATGATCGAGGTCGCGAGGGCGACCAGGTAGAAGCCGCCGCGGTAGAGGCCGGGGTCGAACGGCGTGGCGTACCGGAACTGCCACACGAGGTACCCGAGCGAGACGAGCGCACCGACCTCGAGGAGGATGCGCCCGATCCGGTTCCGGATGACCGGTGACTCGCGCAGGGCGACCGCGATCAGGCCGCCGAGGAGCAGTTCTCCGGCGCGGCTGAACGTCGAGTAGTACCCGTGGGCCCAGCCGCCGCGGGCGAAGGTGAACGCCATGAACGCGGCGGAGGCGATGGTGAGCCCGGTGATCGCGACGATGAGCGCGCGCCGGCGGCTCCGGGTCACGACGAGCAGTCCGGCGAGGAGGAACGGCCAGACGAAGTACCACTGCTCCTCGATCGACAGGGACCAGGTGTGGGCGATGGGGGCGCGACCCGGCGAGCCGTAGAGCGTGAACCAGTTCTCGACGTAGAGCATCGTCGCGACGGTCTGGCTCCAGAGGCTCGCGAGTTCCCACTTCGGTGATGCGAAGTACCCGTATGCCGCAGCGAACAGCAGCATGACGAGGAGCGCAGGGAGGAGGCGGCGGGCCCGGCGGACCCAGAACTGCTTGGTCGCCGTGCGACCGGTGCGTTCGCGGTTGGTGAGCAGGATCCCGGTGATGAGGAATCCGGAGAGCACGAGGAACACGTCGACGCCGAGGAAGCCGCCCGGGACCCAACGGTCCCGCGGGCGGTTCACGCAGTCGTGGTAGAGCACGACGGCGATGACCGCGAGGGCGCGGATCCCGTCGAGCGCCGGCTGGTGGGCCAGACGCCCCTCGCCGGTCGGCGCGACCGGATCGGGCGCCCCGCCCGGATTCGATGCGTCGATCGTCGCAGTCACGGTCCCCCCGACCACTCGGGGGGCCGTTCCGCCCCGAGTGGATCCCGGGGAACGCTAGCGGCGCACGGGGGCATGCCCGACCGCACCCGGGGCCGGCGCCGGGGTCCGTGACCTAGGGCTCGACGATCGGGAAGTTCGTCATGAAGGTGTCGAGGTTGGTGAAGATGTGGTCGGGCGCACCCGTGTCGCCGATCACGGTGATCGTGCCCGCCTCGATGCCCGCGGCCACGGTGAGGGTCTGATCCACGAGGGCCAGCAGGGTCGCGCGTTCGAGCCGGAGCGTCGCCTCGGCCGAAGGGTCGTGTCGGCCGGTCACCGCGTGGAGCGTGCGGTTGGACAGGCCGAGCACCCACGTCTCCTCGGTGTCGGTCACGTCGAGGTTGATGGTCACTCGC
>JBEAXD010000207.1:0-10095 GCA_041159995.1 Actinomycetota bacterium
AGGCGGCGGAGGTGCACATCGGGGGCGGGGTGGTGAGTGCGAACCTCGCGTGCTCGGGTGCGCGTACCTACACGCAGACCGGGTCGAGCTTCAAGCCCGGGATCGACTTCTACGACAACGGTGCGGGCCTGCAGGGTCAGGCGAAGATGTTGCAGACCTACGCGGCGACGCGGAACGTGAAGATGGTCGTGCTGTCGATCGGCGGGAACGACTTCAAGCTGGCCGACCTCGTGATCGCATGCGTGGCCGACTTCATGCTGTCGTCCTCCCTGTTCCCGGACTACTGCAACGACGATGCTTCGGTGGCCGCGAACTTCACCGCGGCGAACGTCCTCGCGCGGACGGCCGATATCAGGAATGCGATCCTCAACATCCGGACCGCGATGAAGAATGCCGGGTACACGAAGCGCGGCTACACGATCGTGGTGCAGAACTACATGTCACCGCTGCCGACGAGCAAGGGTTACCGGTACTCGCAGTCCGGCTACACCCGTCAGAGCACGGGTGGCTGTGGATTCTGGGACAAGGACGCGAACTGGGCGAACGCCACGGCGCTCCCCACCATCAACAAGGCGGTGGCGAGCGCGGTGACCGAGGCCGGGGGCAACGCGGTGCTCATGGATCTCTCGAGCGCCTTCAACGGTCGCCGGCTCTGCGAGAACACGGTCGGCCTGCTTGAGGAGGTCGGCCTCTCGACCTGGCGCGACGCGGGCGCATCGGACAGGAGCGAGTGGATCACCCAGATCCGTACCGTGTCGTCGGTCTTCGGCCCGTACTACGTCGAGGAATCGTTCCATCCGAACTACTGGGGCCAGCTCGCGCTGCGCAACTGCGTCCGGCAGGCCTACAACGCCGGATTCCCGCGGGGCGGCACGTGCGCACGGGGCAAGTTGACGGGCCTCAACGCGTCGGGCGAGCCCAACATGGCGTTGAACTGACCCACATCCGCCGCTGATCGATTCGCGTACGCTCGCCGGGTCCGGGACCGACCCGGCGAGCCGATGCAGGTGGGGACGATGATGCGGACCGGAACGAGAACGTTGTTCGTGGTGGCGGCTCTCGCTGTGTCCACACCGACCGCGGCGTGGGCCGAGGCAGGGTCCACCGGCGTCACGCGGGGTGCGCCCACGGGCGCGACCGGCACGACGACCACCCCGCTCCCCACCGCGGGCAGCGTCGTGCGGGCCAAGGGCATCACCCGCACGATCCTCTCGGTGACCCGGCCGGCGAACGCCCCGGGCCAGGTGCTCTACCTCACGAAGGTCCGCATCGCGCCGAAGTCGAAGCTCGCCGAGCACTTCCACGACGGCACGCAGATCGCGACGGTGCAGTCGGGAGTCCTCACGTACCGCATCACCTCGGGTTCCACGGTGATCACGGACGCGAAGGGCCGGTCGCGGACGGTGACCGGACCGAAGACGGTCAGGATCAGGGCCGGTGAGTCGCTCGTCGAGGGCGCCGGCCTCACCCACTACGGATCGAACACGACGGCGCGTCCGGTCGTGATCCTCACGGCGGCACTCGTCGCCGACGGTGCCGGGCTGTCGACCCCGGTCGGCACCGGCGCGACCGGCACGGAGTTCACGATCTCCACGAGCACGGCGGTCACCGAGAACCGACTCTCGACGATCAACACTCCGGCCGGGCCGCGCCTGATCGGGACGGCGGTCGAGACGGCGAACGCCACGATCGGGTCCGGTCCGGCGAAGGGCGAGGGTGTGCGCGTGTCGCTCGCGGAGCAGATCACGTACCTCAACGACACCGGCCCGTGGTCCGCGATCCTGACCCTCACGTTCGCCGACGGCTCCACGATGGTGAGTGCCGTCGAGGGCGCCACGATCGCGACGGCGCAGGGTGGGGCGACGTTCGCCGCGACGGTGCAGGTCCTCGGGGGCACCGGGCGGTACGCGGGCGTCACGGGTGGCACGGGCACGTACACGGGTGGACGTCCCGGACCGCTCGGCACCACGGCGCTGCCGACGACGATCTCGTTGCGGGTCACCGGCGTCTGAGGTGACGGTCCGCCTGCGTGCCGATCAGGTCCGGCGGACCGTCCTCGGCGCGCAGGGCTTCGCACGACCGCGACCGACCGGCGCGGTCTCGGTCCGGCACGGTGCCGCGCTCCTCGACCGCGTCGGCGCGATCCAACTCGATTCCGTCAACGTCGTCGCACGGGCCCATGAGCTCACGCTGTTCGCGCGCTTCGGCGACCACCCACGCGACCTGAGCGAGCGACTCATCCGTCGCGGACGCGCCTTCGAGTTCTGGGGCCACGAGGCCTCGCTCATCGACGTGCGCCTCCAGCCCGCGTTGCGCTGGCGGATGGAGGAGGCCAAGCGCGGCGTGATGTGGGGAGGGCTCGTCGCGGTCGCCCGGGACCACCCCGACTACGTGAGGCGAGTGCGCGAGGCGGTGCGTGATCGCGGGCCGATCAGCGCGCGGCACCTCGACGACCGTGGGGTCAGGCCCGATCACATGTGGGGATGGGATCGGGGCAAGCAGGCGCTCGAGTACCTGTTCTGGACCGGCGAGATCACGGCCTGGCGGACCCCGAACTTCGAACGGGTCTACGACCTCACGGAGCGGGCCATCCCGCGGGTGATCGTCGACGCACCCACTCCGACCGAGGAGGACGCTCGCAAGACGCTCATCCTGCGCGCGGCGCGGGCGTTCGGGATCGCGACCGCCGCCGATCTCGCGGACGCGTTCCGACAGCGGCGTCCGGTGGCGCGTCCGCTCGTGGCCGAACTGGTGGAGGCCGGGGCGCTCGAGGAGGTCCGGGTCGAGGGCTGGCGGCTCCCTGCGTACCGCATCCCCGACACCCCGGTGCCGCGGCGGGTCGATGCGTGCGCGCTCCTCACCCCGTTCGACTCGCTGATGTGGGAACGCGACCGGGTCGAGCGGATCTTCGGGTTCCGCTACCGGATCGAGATCTACGTCCCGGCGGCGCAGCGCACCCACGGCTACTACGTGCTGCCGTTCCTCCTCGGGGACCGCCTCGTGGCCCGGGTGGACGCGAAGGCCGACCGACGTCGGGGCCGACTGCTCCTCCCGGGAGCATGGGCCGAGCCCGGCGTGGAGGGGGAACCGGTGGCCCGGGCGCTCGCCGCCGAGGCGGGTCGGCTCGCCCGGTTCCTCGGGCTCGACGGGGTCGAGGTCGGCCGCCGCGGCGACCTCGCCGCCTCCCTGCGGCGTGCCGTGGCGCGGGCCTAGATTCTCGCCCGATCGCCGGTCGGGAGGACCGGTGACCGACCACACCGGGGGTTCTTCGTGGGTACCGAGTCCGCGCTGTACAAGATCGTCCTCATCCTGCACATCCTCGTGGCGATCGTCGGGATCGGCACCGTGATGCTCAACGGCCTCTACGGCGCCGAATCGAAGAAGCGTCCCGGCCCTGGTGGGCTCGCCATCGCGCAGGCCAACTACCGGGTGTCGATGGTGGCCGAGAACTTCATCTACGCGATCCTCGTGCTCGGGCTCATCCTCGTGTGGCTCAGCGACGGCCAGTGGACCTTCTCGCAGACCTGGGTCTGGCTCTCCATCGTGGTGTTCGTCGTCTCGCTCGGCGTGTCCCACGGTGTGCTCCTGCCGCGGGTGCGGCGGATGAACGCGCTCGGCGAGGAGTTGGCTGCGGGCGGGCCGCCGCCGGCGGGCGCACCCGCCGGGCCGCCGCCGCAGGTCGCGATGATGGAGGCCCTCGGCAAGCAGGTCGGCGCGGCCTCCGGTGTGCTCCACCTCATGACCGTGGTGCTCCTCTACCTCATGGTGTTCAAGCCGGGCGCCTGAGGCCCCACGGGCACCGACCCGCGTTGGTAGGGTCCGATCCCGTGATTCTCAGCGACCGCACCATCCGTGAGGAGATCGCCGCGGGACGGATCGTGATCGATCCGTTCGACCCGGCCGATGTCCAGCCGTCCTCGGTCGACCTCCACGTCGACGCGTTCTTCCGCGTGTTCCGCAACGACACGACGCCCTTCATCGATCCGAAGGAGCCTCAGGAGGATCTCACGGAGCTCGTCGAGGTGACGCCACCCGCCGCGTTCATCCTCCACCCGGGCGAGTTCGTGCTCGGGTCGACGCTCGAGCGGGTCGCGATCCCCAACGACCTCGTGGCCCGCCTCGAGGGGAAGTCGAGTCTGGGTCGTCTCGGTCTGCTCATCCACTCGACGGCCGGGTTCGTCGACGCCGGGTGGGACGGTCACCTCACGCTGGAGCTGTCCAACGTCGCGAACCTGCCGATCGCGATCTACCCGGGCATGAAGATCGGGCAGATCTCGTTCCTGCGGATGACGACGGAGGCCGACAACGCGTACGGCTCCTCGATCACCGGCTCGAAGTACCAGGGCCAGCGCGGCCCGACGCCGAGCCGCTCGTACCTCAACTTCCGCACCTGACGCGCACGGACGCGACGAGGGCGCCGCCGCGGCGACGCCCTCGATGCGGATCCGATGGTCGCCGCGTCAGGCGAGCGTGGTCTGGTCGTGGACGGACGGGTCGGCCTCCATCGCCTCGAGCAGCATCTCGGCGAGATCCTGCACCACGACGTCGTCGCCCTTGCCCGCACCCTTCACGCCGTCGTCCATCATGACGTAGCAGAACGGACAGGCCACCGCGACCCGCGTCGCACCGGTGGCGAGCGCCTCCTGGGCGCGCTCGTCGTTCACCTTCTTGCCGATGGACTCCTCCATCCACATGCGCGCCCCGCCCGCACCGCAGCACATGCCCTTCGTGCCGTTGCGCGGCATCTCGACGATGTCGATGCCCTTGAGCGAGCCGATCACGTTGCGCGGCGCCATGTAGACGTCGTTGTGGCGACCCAGGTAGCAGGAGTCGTGGTACGTGACCCGCTCGGCCAGTGACGCGCCGGCCATCGAGAGGCGGCCATCGTCGATGAGCTGGGCCAGGAACTGCGAGTGGTGGATGACCTCGTAGTTGCCCCCGAGCTGCGGGTACTCGTTCTTCAGCGTGTTGAAGCAGTGCGGGCACTGCGTGATGATCTTCGTGACCCCCGCGCCATCGAGGACCTCGATGTTCTGCATCGCGAGCATCTGGAAGATGTACTCGTTGCCCGACCGTCGGGCGGAGTCACCGGTGCAGAGCTCCGACGGTCCGAGGATCGCGAAGTCGATGTCCGCCCGCTGGAGCAACTTGGCCAGCGCCCGACTCGTCTTCTTGTTGCGGTCGTCGAACGACCCGGCGCACCCGACCCACATGAGGTACTCGTGCGGGCCCGACGACGAGCCGGGCTCGATGATCTCGATCCCCTCGAGGTCGTTCGCCCAGTCCCCGCGGTCGCCCTGGTTCATGCCGTAGACGTTCGCCGAGTTCTCCATCGACCGGTAGACGTTGCCGAGGGAGGCCGGGAAGTCCGACTCCATGAGGGACAGGTACCGACGCATGTCGAGGATCTTGTCGAGGATCTCGATGTTGACCGGGCAGATCTCGTCGCACGCCTTGCAGGTCGTACAGGCCCAGAGCTCCTGGGAGGTGATGCGCTCGAACACCGAGTCGGCCTCGATGGTGATGCCGTCCACCACGCCGATCGGGGGCGTCGTGCGCGGCTCGGCCGTGGCGTTCATGACCTCACCGACCTTGAGCACGATCTCCCGCGGGTCGAGCGGCTTGCCGGTCGCGTGCGCCGGGCACACCGAGGTGCACCGTCCGCACATCGTGCACGCGTCCGTGTCGAAGAGCTGCTTCCAGGTGAAGTCGGCGATCTGGTAGGCGCCGAACGACTCGAGTTCGGTCTCCATGAGGTTCGGCATCGGCTTCATGGCGCCCTTCGGGCGGTCCTTGTCGCGCCAGAACATGTTCATGGGGCTCGTGATCATGTGTCGCAGCATCGTGGTCGGGAGGATCACGAGGAAGGCGATGAACGCCACGACGTGGGCGACCCACGACCAGCGGTGCGCGTCGATGAGTGCACCCTCGCTCCAGCCGTCGACGAGACCCGAGAGCCACCAGCCGACGAATGACCACTGCTCGAACGCCGGGCGACCCTCGGCCGCGATCCGAAGTCCCTCGGTCGTGAACCCGGTGACCGCGATCACGAGGAACACGCCGAGGATCACGAGGTGCTCGGGCTTGGTCTTGATGCGGATCCGGTACGGCTGCTGCACGTACCGACGGGCCAGGGCCCACAGGATGCCGCCGAGGAACACGAGGCCGAACAGGTCGGCCATGAACGAGTAGCCCTGGTACACGGTGCCGTGCAGGAACTTGAGGGCCTCGGGGAGTTGGTGGTCGATCTCGAGCAGCACCGTCGCAGCGAACAGCACGAGGAACCCGAAGTAGATCATCGAGTGCATCGCGCCCGCGGCCGGGTCGCGCAGCAGCGTGCGCATCCAGACGCCGCGGCGGAAGTCGCGCATCCGGCGCTTGGCGTTGGAGCGCTTGAGCCGACGGTCGTCGGGTCCGCCCCGCTCGTAGTTGCGGACCCGCAGCGAGACGAGCCACGCGGTGAGGAACAGCATCGCCGCCATGACGATGTAGAAGGCGACCTGCAGCCCACCGGGGACGTTGACGAAGACCTCCCGGGCGATCGGGGATTCGTCGTGCCAGTGGGTGATCTGCGGGGCGATGCCCGAGGCGACCGTGCCGACGGCGGCGAGCACGCCGATGGTGAGGACGATCTGGTGCGGCTTGGGCCGGCGCATGGGACCTCCGGGTGGCACGCGCCCATCCGGTGGGACGCGTGGTGATCGCCGGAAACCTACCAATCGGGCCGTGGGCAGCCCGGTGTGAGCGGGTTACTGGTTGCGGGTGTCGGCCTCGCGCAGGCGGCGGGCCATACCGGCGAGGAGCTTGCGCGAGAACCCGGGGGCGTCGTCGAGGAGGCCGGAGAACTGCCGCTGTCCGAGGACCAGGAGTTCCATGCGGGTCTCGGCGGTGACGCTCGCGGTGCGCGGGCCGCGGTCGAGGAGCGAGAGCTCGCCGAAGGATTCGCCTGTGGAGAGGGTCGCGACCCGGCGGCCCCGACGGGTCACCTTGGCCTTGCCCCGCAGGATCACGAAGAACTGGTCGCCGGTGGCGCCCTCGTCCACGAGACGGGTGCCGGCCTCCACTTCGATCTCCTCGCCCAATCGGGCGATCCGACCCAGATCGCGCTGCGACAGGGCGGAGAAGAGGGGGACCTCGGCCAGCGAGGTCAGGTACTGAGCGGTGCGTCGGGCCATGCGGGAACCTTAGGTCCGCCGGGCCCGGGCCCGCACGGGACCCCGGGTCAGCGGGGGGTGCCCGAGGTCACGGGCCCCCGGGTGGAGATCGGGCCCCGATGGGAATACGGTGGGACTCACAAAAGTTGATGGTCAATGACTCAACTCGTCGGTGACCCTCGCAGGTCCGGGTCGACGCCCGGGAGCCGGCGGGTCACCGGTCCATCGACCCCCCGACCCGGCCGGACCCCCCGACCGGCCACCGCGATCCCTGAGAGGAAGGCATCCCATGCCCAAGGCAGTCGGCATCGACCTCGGCACCACGAACTCGGTCGTCTCGGTCCTCGAGGCGGGTGAGCCCGTCGTCATCCCGAACTCGGAGGGCGCCCGCACCACCCCGTCGGTGGTCGCGTTCTCGAAGACCGGCGAGATCCTCGTCGGTGAGGTCGCCAAGCGGCAGGCGATCACCAACCCGGACCGCACCATCCGCTCGGTGAAGCGGCACATGGGCACGGGGTGGACGATCGACATCGACGGCAAGGCCTACACCTCGCAGGAGATCTCGGCCCGCACGCTCCAGAAGCTCAAGCGGGATGCGGAGGCGTACCTCGGCGACACGGTCACCCAGGCCGTCATCACGGTGCCGGCCTACTTCGACGACGCGCAGCGGCAGGCCACCAAGGAGGCCGGCGAGATCGCGGGCCTCGAGGTGCTGCGCATCATCAACGAGCCGACGGCGGCGGCCCTCGCCTACGGGCTCGACAAGGACAACGACATCACGATCCTCGTGTTCGACCTCGGCGGCGGCACCTTCGACGTCTCCGTGCTCGAGCTCGGCGACGGCGTGTTCGAGGTGAAGTCGACCGCCGGCAACACGCACCTCGGCGGCGACGACTGGGACCAGCGCGTCATCGACTGGATGGTCTCCGAGTTCAAGAACTCGAGCGGCGTCGATCTCGGCGCCGACAAGATGGCCGCGCAACGCCTCAAGGAGGCGGCGGAGAAGGCGAAGATCGAGCTCTCGACGTTGCAGGAGACGAGCATCAACCTGCCGTTCGTCACCGCCACGAGCGAGGGGCCGCTCCACCTCGAGCTGTCCCTGACCCGGGCGAAGTTCCAGGAGATCACCCGTGACCTGCTGGACGCGTGCAAGGGCCCGTTCGAGCAGGCGATCCGCGACGCCGGTCTCACCAAGGACCAGATCGATCGGGTGATCCTCGTCGGTGGTTCCACCCGCATGCCCGCGGTCACCGACCTCGTGCGGGAGATCTCCGGCAAGGACGGCGACAAGGGTGTGAACCCCGACGAGGCCGTCGCGGTCGGCGCCGCGGTGCAGGCCGGTGTGCTGAAGGGCGACGTCAAGGACGTGCTGCTCCTCGACGTGACGCCGCTGTCGCTCGGCATCGAGACCAAGGGTCAGATCATGACCAAGCTCATCGAGCGCAACACCACGATCCCGACCAAGCGGTCCGAGACCTTCACCACCGCCGAGGACAACCAGCCCTCCGTGGAGATCAAGGTGCTCCAGGGTGAATCCGACATGGCGTACCGCAACAAGGTCCTCGGCACCTTCCAACTCGTCGGGCTGCCGCCGGCACCGCGCGGCGTGCCGCAGATCGAGGTCACCTTCGACATCGACGCGAACGGCATCGTGCACGTGAGCGCCAAGGACCTCGGCACCGGCAAGGAGCAGCAGATGACCATCACCGGTGGCACCGCGCTCGGCAAGGACGAGATCGACCGGATGATGAAGGACGCCGAGGCCCACGCCGAGGAGGACCGGCAGCGGCGTGAGGAGGCGGAGATCCGCAACAACGCGGACACCCTGGTGTTCCAGACCGAGCGCCTCCTCGCCGAGCAGGGCGAGAAGGTCGAGGCCGGTGAGCGCGAGAAGATCGAGTCCGCGCTCAAGGCGCTGAAGGACTCGCTCGCGGGCGCCGACATCGAGGCGGTGAAGAGCGCCCACGAGGGCCTCGTCGGTGCGAGCCAGGAGTTCGCGCAGCGTCTCTACGCCGCCGCCTCCGCACAGCAGGGCGCGCCGGGTGGCGCCGAGGCGCCCTCCGACGACGAGGTCGCCGAGGCCGAGATCGTCGACGAGGACAAGGCGTGACGACCGAGGACGCGTCCGGCTCCGAATCGACCGGGCCGGACGCGCCCACCGACCTCGATGCCGATCTCCTCGCGTCGGCGGAGGTGGTCGAGGCCGACCTCGACTCCTTGGTGACCGAGCGTGACGAGATGCGCGCCGCGGCCCAGCGGATCCAGGCGGACTTCGAGAACTTCCGCAAGCGGGCCCAGCGCGACGTCGCCCTGGCCGGCGACCAGGCGGTCGCCCGCTTCGTCGAGCAACTCCTCCCCGTGCTCGACGCGTTCGAGCAGGCCGTGGTCGCGGTCGCCGAGGCGGACGAGGCGGTCCGCAAGGGTGTCGAGCTGGCCTTCGGCGAGTTCGTGACGGTCCTCGGTCGCAACGGGCTCGAGCGCATCGAGGCCCTCGGCGCGCCGTTCGACCCGGAGCACCACGAGGCCGTCCTCCACGAGGACACCGGCGAGCACGAGGCGCCCGTCGTGGTCGAGGTGTTCCGGACCGGGTACCGGACGAACGACCGGGTCATCCGACCCGCGATGGTGAAGGTCGCGCAGTAGCGACCGGGCGTGGTGCGCGTGGCGCACCGGAGAGGTGACGAGTGGCTCCACAGCGCGAGTGGTTCGAGAAGGACTACTACGCCGTGCTCGGCGTGCCGAAGGGCGCGTCCGACAAGGAGATCACGCGCGCCTATCGCGCCCTGGCCAAGCAGTACCACCCCGATGCGAACCCGGGCGACGCGGCCGCCGAGGAGCGGTTCAAGGAGGTCTCCGCCGCCCACGACGTGCTCGGTGACGCCGAACGGCGAGCCGAGTACGACCAGGTGCGCGAGATGGCGGCCTCCGGTGCGTACACCGG
>JBEAXD010000208.1:0-4156 GCA_041159995.1 Actinomycetota bacterium
GGCCCCGGCTCCGGCGAGGGCCGCGGTCGTGGTGGCCGACCTCGATGAGACCGGGGCCCGCACGGTCGCCGAGGACATCGAGCGGGACGGTGGTCGGGCCACGGCGATGCGGGTCGACGTCGGGGACGTCGAGGACTGCGGGCGCCTCGTCACCGCGACGGTCGCCGAGTTCGGTGGTCTGCACATCCTCCACGCGAACGCCGGCATCGCCATGCCGTTCCGCGGTGACGCGTTCACCCCCGACGCCGATCCGGAGGTGTGGGACCGCGTCATCCGGGTGAACCTGTCCGGGGTGTTCTACTGCTGTCACCACGCGATCCCGGCGATGGTCCGGTCCGGCGGTGGTTCCATCATCACGACGGGTTCGTCGATGTCGACGTTGCCGCTCGGCGGGCTGGACGCCTACGCGGCGTCGAAGGGCGGCGTCGCGATGCTCACGAAGTCGATGGCGGTCGGGTGTGGACCGCTCGGGGTGCGGGTGAACGCGATCGGCCCGGGCTACGTGGACACCCCGATGAACGGCGTGATCCTCGACGTGCCGGAGCTCACGGCGGCCTTCGCCGCCGGGCACGCCGATGGGAACCTCCAGACCCCGGAGGAGATCGGCGACCTCGTGGTGTTCCTGGCCTCGGACGCCTCCCGCAGCCTCAACGGGGCCCTGCTCACCTGCGATCGGGGCTGGACCTCCTTCAAGCGCCCGTAGGGCGGGCGCGCGTTGCGCCGAGGACCTTCGGACGCCTCCGGGGGCCCACCGGTACGCTGCCCGCCATGACGCAGATGATGAACATCCCCATGGCCATCCACCGCGGCGAGGAGGAGCTCCCCTTCGTCGCGCTCGGCGACGGCACCCACCTGCAGTTGCTGCACGTCGACATCGAGCAGGGGCTGTGGGTCATCCGCACGAAGTTCGAGCCCGGTGTGATCGTCCCGACGCACCGCCACACGGGCCAGGTGTTCGCGTTCACGCTGGCCGGCTCGTGGAAGTACGCCGAGTACCCCGAGGTGAACACGGCCGGGTCGTACCTGTTCGAGCCGGCGGGTTCGGTCCACACCCTCGTCGTGCCGGAGGAGAACGAGGGCCTCACGGACGCATGGTTCGCGATCTACGGCGCCAACCTGCAACTCGACGCGAGCGGCGCGGTGGAACTCGTCATCGACGCCCAGATGGTGCGTGACATGTACTTCGCCCTGTGCGAGGCGGAGGGCCACCCCCGTCCGAACACGATCGAGAACCGCGGGGTCTGACCCGCAGCGCTCGGATCGACCCGACCGTCAGGCGGTCTGCGCCTCGCGCCCGGCGCGGGCCACGATGAGCAGGACGATGACGGCGGCGAGCGCGCCGATCGCCAGCCAGAGCACGGTCATCGGACTCGGCGTCGTGACGAACGAGAGCACGACGAACGAGAGCACGACGACGGTCATCTCGAGTAGCAGCAGGTTCCGGGCCACGAACGCACTCACGGGTCCGCCGAGCACGCCGCGCTCCGCGCCCTCGGCCGCGGCGCGGTTCGAGAAGCGGCCGAAGGCCCCCCGCACTGCGAGTGCAGCTCGGGAGGAACCGGCGACGGCGGCGGCGATCGCCACCACGAGTCCGATCGCCATGACCATCCGGTTGGTCAGCCGCAGGAACCGGAACGTGATGTCGAACACGGCCCGGTTCGCGTCGAGGCTGACCGGGCCGGGCTGGGCGACGGCGTTGACGTAGACGGACCTCCCGAGCGCGATGAGCGCGGCGAAGAGCAGGGTGACGAGCAGGAGGCCGACGCCGACCCGCAGCGCGCCCCGACGGCGGTCCTTGGCCACCAGGATCGAGCCGACGAGGAGTGTCAGCACGAGCCAGGGCAGGACGGTCGCCGTCGTGTCGAGCAACCGGGTCGCGGTCTGGGCGCCCTGCAGCGTGGAGACGTCGGCGAGCACGAAGGTCTGGTTCAGCGCGCTGAACGGCAGCCGGTTCGTGATGCCGAGCGAGGTCCGGTCGAGTCGATCGGCGACCTCCGCGTAGAGCGGGGCGAGGTCGAGGACGATCTGACCGTTCTTCGTCTCGATCCTGAGGTTGCCGGAACCGGTGAGTGCCCGCTCCACGCTCGCGTGCGCGAGGCGGTTCGCCTCGTCCCAGAGCTTCGCGAACTGCGGTGACTGCGTGAGTTTCAGCGCCACGTTGTAGGTGGTCTGGCGCAACGCCTCCGATGCGGGCGCGGCGAGGAACGAGATCGAGTCGGGGAGTTGGCCGGCGATCGCGTCCTGCACCCGTTGGTCCGCGAAGATCTCGTTCGTGATGCGCGTGGCGAGCGCGACCTGGATGCGCTCGTCCCGAGCCAGCGGCGCCATCGTCTCGACGTAATGGTCGGTGTTGAGCAGTTCGTTCCGGACCCACACCGCGCTCACCGTCACCGGGGTCAGGACGAGGCCACTCACGAGCAGGATCCAGGCCAGGATCGTGCGCCACCGGGCGCGCCCGGGGGTGGTCGTGGTGGCCGGGGCAGCGGTCGTCGTCATGGTCGGGAACGCTAGACCGCGGAGCAGCACGGGCCGCGGTGCATCGGGACGTTCGGCCCTGCCGGTGCGCAGCGGGAGTGCGGGACGCTGTTCGGGATGTCGTTCGTGGGGCTCATCCTCAAGAACCTGCTGCGGCAGGGGACCCGCTCAGTGCTCACGCTGCTCGGGATCAGCCTCGGCATCACGACGGTCGTCGCGCTCGGGTGCGTCACGGCCGGGATGCGGAGCACGGCCGGCAGCCTCGCGACCTCCGGCGGCGCGGACTTCATGGTCGCGCAGGAGGGCGCGTCGGACCTCTCGTTCAGTCGCCTGCCCGACGGAACGGTGGACGAGGTCGCCGCGGTGCCCGGGGTGCAGGAGGCCCACGGCGTCGTCCTGCACATCACGCAGTTCCGCGGCAACCCGTACTTCTTCATCATGGGACGCAGTCGGGCCGACATCACCGGCAATCCGCTGCCGCTGCGGGCGGGCCGGTTGCCCCGGTCGCCCGAGGAGGGCGTGTTCGGGACGGATGCCGATGTGCGCGTCGGCGAGGTCGTGACGATCGACCGGCAACGCCTGCGCGTCGTCGGCATCTACGAGGCCGCGAGTCAGTGGGAACGGGCGGGTGCCGTCGTCCTCCTCGGCGTGGCCCAAGCCATGCAGCGGTCCCCGGACACGGTGACCATCGTCTACGTGCGGGTCGCACCGGGCGCGGACGTGGAGGCGGTGGCCCGACGGGTCGACCGACAGGTGTCGGGCGTGGTGTCGATCGCGAACGCGGCCGACTACTCCAAGGTGGATCAGGGTTTCGCCATGCTCGACGCCGCGAACCTCGCGATCTCCTTCCTCGCCGTCGTGATCGGCGGCATCGGGGTGATGAACACGATGGTCATGTCGATCTTCGAGCGGACCCGCGAGATCGGGGTCCTACGAGCCGTGGGGTGGCGACGGTCGCGCGTCCTGCGCATGATCGTGAGCGAGTCCGTGTTCCTCTGTCTGGGTGCCGGCGTGGTGGGCGCGGCCATGGGCGCCGGCATCGCGTCGTTGGCCACCCGGCTGCCCTCGGTCGGGGGGTTCCTCGCCCCCGACTACCCGATGCGGGTGTTCGTCCAGGGGTTCGTCGTCGCGATCGTCGTCGGACTCCTCGGCGCGCTCTACCCGGCGATCCGTGCGAGCCGGCTCACGCCGATGGAGGCCCTGCGACATGAGTGAGGCCCGTGCGATCGTGGCGGCACACGGTGTCGTGAAGACCTTCGAGCAGGGCCGGGTGCGGGCCGTCGACGGTGTCGATCTCGAGGTCCTCCCGGGCGAGTTCGTGGCCATCGTCGGGCCGTCCGGGTGCGGGAAGTCGACGCTGCTGAACCTGCTCGGCGCGCTCGACGAACCCGACGACGGCACCCTGCTGGTGGGCGGGCACGACCTGCGGTCCCACCGCGATCTCGACCACGTGCGGGCGGTCGACGTCGGCCTCGTGTTCCAGCTCGACAACCTGCTCCCCACGCTCTCGGCCCAGGAGAACGTCGAGGTGCCGATGCTCGGGGTCGTGCGCTCGAGCCGGACCCGACGGGACCGGGCGCTCGCCCTCCTCGAGGAGGTCGGCATGGCCGACCGGGCCGGTTCGCGACCGCCCGCGCTCTCGGGCGGTGAGCGTCAGCGGGTGGCGATCGCCCGAGAGCGC
>JBEAXD010000281.1:0-5517 GCA_041159995.1 Actinomycetota bacterium
GTCGAGATGTTGAAGGTGTGCGAACGGTCCCCACCCGTGCCGCAGGTGTCGACGATCACGCCGTCGGCACCCTCCGGATCGAGGGGCACCGGCGTGGCGACCGCCAGCATCGTCCGGATGAGCGTTGCGATCTCGACCGGGGTCTCACCCTTCGCCCGCAGCAGCACGGCGAACGCCGCGATCTGGGCGTCGGTCGCCTCCCCGGCGAGGATCGCCCCGAAGGCGGGCCCGAGCACCTCCGGCGCCAGATCGTCGCCGCGCAGCAGGGGTCCGAGCACCTCGGGCCACTCGGTGGTCACACCCTCGCTCCGGATCCGGCGGTCACGCCGGGGCGCGACGGTGGACGGGTGCGAACGGTCACGGTCGGCGAGCCTACCCGGGGGTCATCGACCGTCCGGGCCGGACGCACCGAGCACGCAGGGTCAGTCAGCGACCTTCTGGGCCGCCCGACGACGCCGGCGGATGAGCTTGCGCCGCTCGTGCTCGTCGAGACCTCCCCAGATGCCGTCCTTCTCGCGCACCGCGAGGGCGTACTCCAGGCAGGGCTCGGCGACGGGGCACACCCCGCAGAGTTCGCGGGCGGTGACGTCCGCACCGACGACCTCGGGGTCCGGGTGGAAGACCGCCGGATCGACCCCTCGGCACTCGGCGTCGACCCACCAACCGCTGCCCGGCTTCACCGCGATCACGACTCGTCGCATCGTCGCACTCATTCCACAACCCCCTCGGCGTGACGTTGACTCCCAACGTGCGCCTTCCTTCGGCCGGTTCCGCCACCGACCTGAGCGGAAATTGCCCGCATCGGTCATCCCGACCCACCCGGATGCCGCCGGGCCCCGGCACCACGGGCCGCCGCCGCCCGATCCCGGCGCTCCGGACCCGGCCGGCCCAGCCGGTACGGTGTCGGCCGTGAACGTGCTCCGACGGGAGGCCTTCGGGCGTGGTGCCCTGGTGGCGGTGGCGATCCTCGCCCCGTTCGCGGCCCTCGTCCTGATCCTCGATCGGGCCGGGGTGGATGTGGAACGCCTGGGCGCCGCGCTCTTCCTCGTGGCGGTCGGCGCCTTCGTGGTGGCCGGTCTCATCGCCGGCCGTCGGGCCGCCGATGCCCCGTTCAGCAACGGGTTCGCCGCCGGCGTCGGCGCCGCCCTGCTCTGGACGGTCGTCTGGGCCAGCATCTGGGTGCTGCGCAAGGCCGTCGGCACCTCCTCCGGGGTCAACGCCGGCGGCGGCATCGTGGTCCAGTTCGCCACGATGCTCCTCATCGCCGGAGGCTGCGGTCTGCTCGGCGGTGCGATCGGCGCGAGACTCCACCCTCGCGACGGCGAGTAGGTCAGGCGACCGCGTCCGGGCTCGACCCGGCCGAGGAACGTCCGGACTCCGCAGGGCATGGTGCTGGGTAACACCCAGTCGGGGCGACCCGCAGGAAAGTGCCACAGAGAGCAGACCGCCGATGGCGGGGGCGACCCCGCACAGGTAAGGGTGCAACGGTGCGGTAAGAGCGCACCAGCGTCCGGGGTGACCCGGACGGCTCGGCAAACCCCACCAGGAGCAAGGTCAGACAGGGGGAGGGCGGCCCGCCCGTTGACACCCCCGGGTGGACCGCTGGAGTCGACGGGTGACCGTCGACCGAGATGGATGGTCGCCGGGGCGCGCGAGCGCCTCACAGAATCCGGCGTATCGACCTACTCGCCGTCGCACCCACTACCGGCGCGGGTCTCCGGACACGGTTGCCGCTACTTCAACTTCGGGACCATGTGGTGGACGAGCTCGCCGACCGCCTTCCCCAGCGTGGCGATCATGTCGAGCATCCAACCCACGAACACCGTCGCACGCAGATTCATCGATACCACTCCCCGAGCGCCTGCGCCGACTCCCGCACGGCGTGGCCGATGACGGCTGCGCCGACCGTGATCATGTTCCCGATGAACTCGAGGTGGAGCACTACCCGCGTCGACATGAGGTGTTCCTTCCGGTCTCGGATCCGACGAGGGCATCATGCCACCGCTCCGATCGACCGCTCGATGGGCCCTCCGACCCATACGTCCCGGACGGCGCGATCGGGCCGGCCGGAACAATCCGACCCTGCGGTGGTTGAACATCGACGGAGCGCGACAGCGAGCACGTGACCGACCAACCGGAGGGCAGGGCACGGGATGTACATCAACGTGGTGTGGGTGATGGAAGGCTCGATGACAGGGGCCGTCGACTCCTACGAGGGCTGGACCCGCGGCGGGACGCTGCACCTCCTGGCGAGCATGGAGGACATGGACGACGTCAAGGTCCGACGACGGCGTCCGAAGTCCGATCTCGACGCAGCCCTGCGGTTCATCGAGTGGATGCGCGACCAGTTCGAGGGCCAGATGAATGCGCCCTGGTGCCCGGTGTGCGCCTCGGACGGGCCGGCGAACCTCGGCTGGGCCATGTACGTGCGCGCGGTCTCCGGACTCGATGAAGCCGAGGTCGCAACCGTGTTGGAACACCTCGCCAACCCGTGTACGGAGCACGCCGGGCGTTCGGCCACCCTCGATCTCGGCGCCGGATGGCTCATGACCCGTGGCCACTGGATGCCCGTGCAACGCACACGCATCCGACGCGGCGGCCGAACGCTCGCAGCAGGTCGCGAGATCGCCGGCATCGCACTTCGGGGGGCCGACCTCGCCGGCGCCGTCCTCATCGGCACGAGCATCTCCGACGCCGACATGGCCGGCGTGCGACTCCGTGACGCCGATCTCGAGGGCGCATCCCTGAGTGCGAATCTTCGGGGCGCGGACCTCTCGGGGGCGTCGCTCCATGACGCAGTGTTCACCACGACGGATCTCCGCGGTGCCGATCTCACTGACTGCGACCTTCGGCAGGCCGACCTGACCATGGCCGATCTCCGGGGCGCGGACCTCTCCGGGGCACGACTGTGCGGTGCCGTCCTCGAGGACGCCGATCTCCGTGGTGCGGTACTCGATGACGCCGATCTCACGGGAGCCGACCTCACCGGGGCCGACCTCACGGGGGCCGACCTCACCGGGGCCGATCTCACGGGAGCCGACCTCACCGGGGTGGTCGGCCTCACCTGACGGGCCGGTGTCCTGCGTCTCCATCCGTCAGTCGAGGACGACGTCGCGGAGGCGATCGGGCCCGAAGCCCCAGGTCCACGCGGCGCTCGAGACGCGCAGCAGTGGATCGACGACTCGTGTGGGGATGAAGCACCTCGTGGGCGTTCCGGCCTGCCAGTCCCCGCACATCCAGTAGGACTCCGAACCCGCCGGGTGGATGGCGAGGTCGAGCAACTGCGGGGCTGCACCGCTGACCGTGATGGTCATCGTCACGAGGTCGAGGTCGGTGCCGACCATCGGGTCCCGAGTCACCTGCAGGACGTTCAGGGTGAAGCGATCGGACCCGATCGTCTCGACCATCCGGACCGGTTCCCCCATCGGCGTCGCGAGGACCGCAGCCGCAGGGTGCTCGGGGGACGGCGCACACGAACGGTAGAGGCGCGCGCCCGTGCGCCGAGCGATCGTCCGCGCCTCGGCCTGCGTCCGGACGTCATCGGCTGAGAGCGGTCGTTCGAGCACCACGGCCCACGTGGGGCCCTCGATCCAGTAGGACGGTTTGAACGGCGCGATCCCGTGAACGACATCGCCCATCGGGTCCTCCGGACTGCACGAGGCTCGGTCATCGACGTGGCTGACCTTCGAGCCGCGGTTGCGGTAGTGGTGCAGTACGAGGCGGCCACCACCGCACTCGGCCCACAGGTGGGCCTCCCCGGAGAGATCCCCTCCCTCGGGCGAGGGTTCGACCCGATAGGCGCGGTACGCATCACACGGGACACCGCGGGCCTCGAGGTAATCCCGGATCGCGGCGCGCGATCCGAGGGAGGGCTGGTCCCGGACCTGGGCCAGGACCTCGACGATGCGGTGCTCCGCGGCCACCGTCGCCGGGTATCCGTACTCGGAACCGACCCGCACGACTCCCGTCCGCACCGCGATCGCGCCGAGCGCGAGTGCAACGGACCCCCCGATGACGAGCGCGCTCCGAAACCGCCGTCCGCTCATCATCGGGCCCTGCTGCACCGCATCCGGATCCATCGACCGCCTCCGTCGGCAGACTCATCGATCGGAACGGACCCGGAAAGAGCCGGACGTCCCGAACCGGTCCGAGCCGATTGCGGAGGCAGCGGTCACGCGTGGCACATCCTCGGTCGCGCGGGACCGCAGGGCTGACCCCTGCCGGGGTCAGGGACGACGGACGTTCGTCGCGTCGCGGTAGGCGAGCCACTCGGCGTCGGTCCACGGCTCGTGGAGCGCATCCCGCACGAAGGCCGCAGTCATCACCACCTGCTCGAACCACGGCAACCCGATGCTCAGCGCCTCGGTGAGGTCCATGCCGTCCATGAGGAACGCGGCGTCGGCGATCGACAGATCGACGGCCTCGCCCGGCAGCACCTCGAGCAACGCCCGCTCGAGTCGATCGCGCCGAGCCCGGTCCACGGGCACGCACTGATCGTCCACGATGCCGATGATCGTGAGGAGCGCCTGGGCTCCCTCCGACGGCAGGACGAGCGGTCGGCGTTCCTCGGAGTCCACCGAGGCACGGTACCGGACGCCCGCGCTCAGGCCGAGATCGCACTCCGGTGTCGTACCGCCTGCAGGAAGGCGTCGAGTTGCCCGACCGCCCGCTCGAGCTCGGCGACCCGGCGCCGGGAACGGACGAGACGCTCCCGTGCCACCTGCAGTTGCTCCGCCGCGGTGACGAGTTGCACCTCGAGCAACTCGACCGGGGTCGCCGATGCCCTCCGCTCGCGGAGCGCATCGGCCATCGCGGCGATGGACGCCGCATCGACCGTCACCGCCGCGAAGGCCGGCATCGACGGGTGCAGCGGACGCTCCGACGCCGCTCGGGTATCCGAGGGCTCGCCGTCGTCCCGAGTCCCCCGAACCGCGTTCCTCGACTGTCGCTTCGCACTGCGCATGCTCGCTCCCCCCTGTCGCCCGGAGGTCACCGCGACCTCCGGTGCACCTGCATCTCACACCCCCGGAACGGCTGCGCGCACGCAGTTCACGAAATCTCCACCGAATGCCACCCACGGCGCGTGGTTACCGCTGCGTACGGCGAACTCCGGGACCGCACATCGGGACGGAGTACACGAAATGCGCGGTCCGCCGTGCGGTACGGGACCGAGATCGGAATCCCGCGGGTCATCCTCAGGTCCCGACCCCCGCGTGCCGATGGACCGCCCATGGAACACACGACCGGCATCCTCGATCTCGCCGCGCGCGCCGCGTGCCGGGCCCTCGCGTCCTGGCAGGAACTCACCACGCCGGCCACCCCCACCGGGCCTCGCACGCCGGCGGATGAACCGGCGCACACCGAGCCGGAACGTCACGCCGCCTAGGCGCACCCGGGATGGGCCGAAGGGCCCGGGGAACCGCGCTCAAGTCCCGGCCGTTGGATGCCGACAGAGGGCTCACCTGGGGCGGAGGGCCCACGGCGGACGGGAGGGAACCATGCACATGATCACCCGCA
>JBEAXD010000052.1:0-3382 GCA_041159995.1 Actinomycetota bacterium
CGGCGATCCGGACGTCGACGGCGGGGTGGCGCCAGGTGTCGATGTCGGTGTCGGGCGCGACGTCCGCGGAGGCGCGGGTCCACTCGTTCCGCATCGAGACCCGGTTCGAGATGGCCACGCCGACGTCGATCGGTGCCGCCGCCCACGAGCGACCGCGGGTCTCCACGTGCCAGCCGCCCCGTGCATCGGCGATGAGGAACGAGGAGGTGTAGGCCTCGTGGTGGTCGAACTCGCCGTTCCCGCCCTGTCCGTGCGCCTCGAGCGCGGTCGTGAGGGCTGTGAGCCCGTCATCGGCGTCGTCGGCGCGTTCGAGTGCGAGGCGGACGAGGTCCATGCCCAGCAGTGCCTCCGGTGCGCGGTGGATCGGGTCGGTCGTCCAGACCTTCTCGTTGCCGATCGCCACGCCGTGGTCGTTCACCCCCATCTCGAGGCCGCGGAGCCAGATCGGTCGGCACCCGAGGATGGCGTGTGCCCCCGGGTCGGGGAGCGTGAGGTACTGCGTGTGCAGGGTGGCGCCCCCGGGCCGACGTGGCGACGCCTCGACGACCTGGAGTTCGTTCGCCGAACGGTCGGAGTTCTTGGCGAACCACGTACCCGTCGCAGTGGTGATGGCGACGGTGTCACACACGCTCGCCGCCCCGGTCGGTCAGCGGAACCAGAGGCGCTGGTAGTCGCGGCTCATCGGGTGGAGGAGCAGGCCCACGAGCAACGCGTCGAACATGAGGTTCATGATCTGGGGGAAGCCGAGCACCCGGACGCCGTAGAACAGCAACAGCAGGGCGAGCTGCATGCCGGCGGCCGCGACCGCGACCCAGTAGCCCCACTTCTTCTCGTTGGCGATGCCCCAGCCACCGGCGAGCAGTCCGACCGCGATCGCCATGAGCAGGGGGGCCCCGAGGCCGTACAGCAGTCCGAACGCCCCGTCGAGGTACGACAGCATGGTGGCGCCGTACAACGTCTGCGGTTGGTTCGGGTTGATCCAGCGGTACCCGTTCATCGCCGTCAGTCTGCCGTGCCGGGCCGACCGAGGGCGACACGGGACCGCAGTTGGCCGCAGGCCCCGTCGATGTCCGTGCCCCGGTTCCGCCGCACGGTGGCGTTGATCCCGCGGGTCCGCAGGCGGGCTGCGAAGTCCAGGACCCGGACCCGTTCGCTGCCCCGCGTCGGGAACCCGGCCGTGGGGTTGAGCGGGATGAGGTTGACGTGGGTGAAGTGCGGCCCGAGCGGAGCGAGGAGATCGGCGAGTGCATCCGCGTGTGCGTCGGAGTCGTTCACGTCGGCGATGCAGGCGTACTCGAACGTGACGCGTCGCCCATGACTGCCGGCGACCTCGCGGGCCGCCCGGAGCACCTCACGGATCGGGTACCGATCGTTGAGGGGCACGAGCGACGACCGACCGGTGTCGTCCGGCGCGTGGAGCGAGACTGCGAGCGTGACCGGGAGCCGCTCGGCGGCGAGTCGTCGCATGCCGGGCACCACGCCCACGGTCGAGATGGTGATCTGCCGAGCGGAGATGCCGAGGTCGTCGTGGATGCGGCCGACCGCCGCCCACACCTCGTCGAAGTTGGCGAGCGGTTCGCCCATGCCCATGAAGACGACGTTCGACACGCGCCGGCTCGACGCGTGGGCGGCCCGCACGACCTGCTCGACGATCTCGCCACGGTCGAGATGGCGTTCGAACCCGGCCTGACCCGTGGCGCAGAACGTGCAACCCATCGCGCAGCCGGCCTGGGAGGAGACGCACACGGTCGCCCGGTCCGGGTACTCCATGAGGACGGTCTCGATCTGCGCGCCATCGCTCGCCGCCCGCCAGAGCCACTTGACCGTGCGGTCATCGGCGCTCCGCGATTCGACCTCGAGGTCGAGTGCGACGGGCAGCGCCTCGTCGAGGCGGCGGCGCAGGTCGGTGGGGAGGTTCGTCGCCGTGTCGAGGGGGATGCGCTGGTCCCAGAGGGCCTCGTGGATCTGGCGGGCGCGGTACGCCGGGGCGCCCAGGCGAGCCACCAGGTCGGCGAGGTCCGCCGGGGTCGCGGCGTACCGGGACGGCGTCACCGCAGGACCTCGAACGCGTGGTCCTCCCGAACCGGCCGGAACCCGAGCCGGTCGTAGAGACCCACGGCTGCTGTGTTGTCCGCGTCCACGTACAGCATGCCGATGCTCGCCCCGCACCGGCGGGCGAGGTGGTCGAGTCCCTCGGTGACCACGGCCGGTCCGATCCCGATGCCCCGGGCCCCGGGATCGACGCCGACCACGTAGATCTCCCCGATCGGTGGACGGCCGGGATCGTCGGTCCGCTTCGTCCAGCAGGACGCGACGAGGCGACCGTCGAGGCGGGCGACCCGCAGGTCCTCGGGTCGGAACCACGCCTCGGCCCGGCGGGCGGCGAAGGTCTCGGCGTCCCATCCGCCCTGCTCCGGGTGTTCGACGAAGGCTCGGTTGTTCACGGTCAACCAGGCGTCGACGTCGGTGGCGGCGTCGAACGCGTCGATCGTCACCCCCGGGGGGAGCGGGCGGACCTCGATCGGGAGGGTGATCTCGAGGCGCCGGAGCCGTCGGGCGCAGACGAGGCCCGCGTCGCGGACCTCGCCGATCACCGTCCCGAGTTCGGCCCGGTCGGCCCCGGTGATCCACAGCGTCACGGCGCCACCCGAACGTTCGTCGATCGCGCCGAGCGCCGTCTCGATGGCGCGCCGGTTCGATCGGCCGGGGATCACGCCGACGGTCCAGCGCTTCGGGGTTCGCATCGCATGCACGATCGCGTCGCCGTCGATGACCACGAACGAGTCCGGCCCCGGTGCCTCGAGATCACGCACGGCGGCCTCACCGAGGGGCGCGACGCCGGTGCGCCCGTGCTCCGCGGTGGCACGGGCGCGGACCCGATCGCGGATCTCGGCGTCCACGATCCGAGCGGCGAGGGGGGATTCCACGTGCCGAGGGTACCCTGCGCCCATGGCCCTGCCCCGCGGCGCGAAGGCGCGAGCCGCCATCGTGATCGAACGGCTCGCGGCGTTGTACCCGACGGCGGAGTGCGAGCTCACGCACGACTCGCCCTTCCAACTCCTCGCGGCGACGATCCTCTCCGCCCAGTGCACCGACGAGATGGTGAACGCCGTCACGCCCGCCCTCTTCGCCCGGTACCCCGACGCGGCGTCCCTCGCCGCCGCCGATCCGGACGAGGTCGAACGCCTCGTGCACTCGACCGGTTTCTACCGGCAGAAGGCGAAGAACCTCGTCGGGATGGCGCGGATGGTCGTCGACGAGCACGCCGGCGACGTGCCGACCGAACTCGACGACCTCGTGCGACTCCCCGGGGTCGGACGCAAGACCGGCAACGTCCTGCGCAGCGTCGCCTTCGACCTCCCCGGGCTCCCGGTCGATACGC
>JBEAXD010000088.1:0-6562 GCA_041159995.1 Actinomycetota bacterium
GTACTACCGCGGTCGGTACGCGCGCCTCGGCGACTGACCGGCCGCCCCGTCCGGCCCCGTGTGCCGGCTCCCCGGGCCCCACCGGACTCGGTGGGCGTCGCACGACCCCGCCCCGGGCCTGAGCCGGCCCCGGCCGCGTCCCGGCGATCGCCCCTACAGGTCCTCGGATCGGGCGCCGATACCGCTCCCGTCATGGACCGTCCGCGCACAACGACGCGGCCACCGGGGGAGGTGAAGCCACTCATGGAGGATCTGAGCCTGCTGGGCGGCCACACCGTCCTGCGCGGCGTGGCCGACGTCTCGGCCCACCGGGAGGCGTTCCGTCGGCGTCGCCTGCGCGACATCGCGGTCGTCCTCGCCATCATCGCCGCCGTGGTCCTGTGGGGCCTGGTGTCCGGCGACCCGATCACCCTCGGGTGGCCGGACATCCGCCTCTCACCCGAGATGCAGCAGCTGGTGCCCGGCGTGATCCTCATCCTCCTGCTGAGCCTCGTGCTCATCGTCCCGTTGGCGACCGCCGGACGGTCGCCGCACGTGATGTACCGACCGAGCGAGATCCCGGTCACCCTCGATGACGTCGTCGGGCTGGGCACCGTGCGGGAGGAGGTCGTCAAGACGCTCAACCTCTTCCTCGCGTTCCGCACCTTCCGCGACCGGATGGGTGGCAACCCGCGTCGGGCGATCCTCTTCGAGGGCCCACCGGGGACCGGCAAGACCTACATGGCGAAGGCGATGGCCCGTGAGGCGGGAGTGCCGTTCCTCTTCGTCTCCGCCAGCGCGTTCCAGTCGATGTACTACGGCCAGACGAACCGCAAGATCCGTTCCTTCTTCCGCAAGCTCCGGGCGACCGCCCGGCGGGAGGGCGGGGCGATCGGATTCATCGAGGAGATCGACGCCATCGCGGCCGCCCGGAGCGGTATGCGTTCGCGCGCGACCGGCTCGGGCGGGAGCCTCGAGCGGTCGACGATGTCTGAGGGCATCAGCGGCGTCGTGAACGAACTCCTCGTCCAGATGCAGTCCTTCGACGAACCGACGCTCGGGAGTCGGATGCGGGGCGGTCTCGTCGACCTCGTGAATCGGTTCCTGCCCGATGCCGCGCAGTTCACGAAGCGGCCACCGGTCGCATCCAACATCCTCGTCATCGGTGCGACGAACCGCGCCGCCGATCTGGACCCGGCCCTGCTGCGGCCCGGGCGGTTCGATCGTTCGATCGCCTTCGACCTGCCGAGCCGTTCCGGGCGGCGCGAGATCATCGATTACTACCTGCGCAAGAAGGCTCACGTCCCCGAACTCGACCGGGACGACCGTCGCGATCAGCTCGCGGCGATCACGCTCGGGTACTCGCCGGTGATGATCGAGCACCTCTTCGACGAGGCGCTCGTCTGGGCCCTGCGGGACGGGCGCGAGTCGATGGACTGGACCGACGTCCACCAGGCCAAGATGACCGAGGAGATCGGGCTCAAGCAGCCGGTCGAGTACACGGATGACGAGCGGCGCACGATCGCGACGCACGAGTCGGGTCACGCGGTCGTCGCCTACCTCGTCGGGGTCGGCCGCAAGCTGGAGGTCCTCTCGATCGTCAAGCGGAAGGATGCGCTGGGGCTCCTCGCGCACTCGGACACCGAGGAGCGGTACACGCGCACGCGGACCGAGCTCATCGCGGCGATCCAGATCTCCTTCGGCGGCATGACCGCCGAGGAGCTGTTCTTCGGGGAGGCCGGCACGGGTCCGGGCGGCGACCTCGCGGCGGCGACCCGGGTCGCGGCGCAGATGGTCGGTTCCTTCGGGATGGCGGGAACCCTCGTGTCCTTCGATGCGGTGGAGGCCGGCCCGGTGACCCAGGGCATCGTCGCCAAGGTCCTTGCGAACGACGACGCACGGCGCGCCGTGGAGCGCATCCTCGAGCGCGCCAAGTCGGACGTGCGCGCCCTGCTCGACGTCAACCGGGACCTCGTCGAGGCCCTGCGCGACGAACTCCTCCGCCGGGACGAACTGGTGGGGGAGGAGATCCTCGCGGTGCTCCACGCAGCGGAGACCGCCCGACGGAAGGCCAGCCTGTGATCACCGAACCCGCACCCGCGCCCGTCACGATCAGGTGCAGCTCCCCCGACGCCGCGGCGTCGGCCTGGGCCGCGATCGAGCGATCCGCGCCGGTCGTCCTCCTCGCCGACTCGAACCCCGCGGTCGCAGGTCGGCTCGCCGCCGAACTCGTCGCCGCGGGTGGTCGGATCGTGGTGATGGTCGGATCGCCCGAGGACCCGGCGGTCGCCGCGGTCCTCGACCAACTGACGCTCGAACTCCTCGGCATCGACTGATCGGCGCGCCGAGGGCCCGCGTCGCGCCCTCGGGTAGCCTCGCCGGCGCGGTCCGAGTCCCCCGTCCGGGCACGCGAGGAGCCGGAGTGGACGCCGAACGCGAAGCACGTCGAGCCGGTTGGCGGCTCATCCGTGCTGCGACGGGTCCGCAGTGGACCTGGGTGACCGCGGGGATCGCGGCGGGCGCCGTGTGGACCGTGGCACGGTTGGTCGTGCCGCAACTCGCCGGAGCCGCGGTCGACGACGGCATCCGGAGTGAGGACACCCAGCGGGTGTTCGTTCTGATCGTGGCGATGCTCGCGTTCGGGATCATGCAGGCGGGCGCGTCGGGCGTTCGGCGGTACTGCGCGTTCCGCATCGCGCTCCGTACGGAGACCGACCTGCGAGCGCAGCTCTTCGCGCACCTCCAGCGGCTGCACTTCGCGTTCCACGACGAGGCCCAGACCGGGCAACTCATGGCTCGTGCGAACTCGGACCTGCAGCAGATCAACCAGGTCGTCATCCTCATCCCGCTCACTGCAGCCAGCCTCCTGACGATGCTCGGAGTCGTCGTGATCATGGTCTCGAAGAGCGTCGTCCTCGCGGTCCTCGCCCTGGGTCTGCTGCCGCTGCTCAACCGCGCGGCCACCGTGTTCTCGCGGCGCATCACGCCGGTGAACCTCGCCCTCCAGCAGGAGTTGTCCGGGCTCTCCGGTGTCGTCGAGGAGTCGCTGTCCGGCATCCGGGTGGTGAAGGGGTTCGGAGCCGAGCGGATGCAGAACGAGCGCCTCGCGGCGCGGGCCGACGCGGTCTACGAGCGTTCCCTCCAGGCCGCACGGATGCGCGCGTGGTTCATGCCGCTCATCGACCTGCTGCCGACGATCTCGCTCGTCGCGATCATCTGGTACGGCGGGCACCTGGTCCTCGACGGGCGATTGGAGATCGGCGACATCCTCGCCTACAACCTGTACGTCGCGATGCTGATCTGGCCGTTGCGCATGGTCGGCATGCTCATCGCGCAGGCGTCGCGCGCCTCGGCCGCGGCGGGGCGCATCCATGAGGTGCTCGCCACCGATCCCGAGGTCGCCGACCCGGAGCATCCGGTCCCGCTCCCCCCCGGGCCGGGTGATCTCCGGTTCGAGGGGGTCTCGTTCGCGTACGCCACCGGTCGACGGGTGCTCGACGGTCTGGAACTCCATCTCCGGGGTGGCGAGGCCGTCGCGATCGTCGGGGCGACCGGGAGCGGCAAGACCACGGTGGCCCGCCTCGTGCCACGGTTCTACGACGTCGCCGCCGGTCGCGTCGTGCTCGACGGGGTCGACGTCCGCGAGCTCTCGGTCGCCGCGCTCCGCGATGAGGTCGGCATCGTGTTCGAGGACACGTTCCTCTTCTCCGACTCGGTGCGACACAACATCGCGTTCTCCGACCCGGGTGCGCCGTTCGAACTCGTCGAACGCGCCGCGCGTCTTGCGGGTGCACACGGGTTCATCGCGGCGCTGCCGGACGGGTACGACACGGTGATCGGCGAGCACGGGTACTCGCTGTCGGGTGGTCAGCGGCAGCGGATCGCCATCGCACGTGCGGTGCTCCACGATCCGCGGGTCCTCATCCTCGACGATGCGACCTCGGCCGTCGATCCGTCGAAGGAGCACGAGATCCGGGCCGCGCTCGCCGAGGTGATGGACAACCGGACCACGCTCATCATCGCCCACCGTCCGGCGACCATCGCGCTCGCCGATCGCGTGGTGCTCCTCGACGACGGTCGGGCGGTCGCGTCGGGGAGCCATGAGGAACTCCTCGCGACCTCCGAGCGCTACCGCGAGGTGCTGGCGCGCATCGAGGACGACGAGGCCGCGGCCGAGGGGAGTCCGACGTGAGGGGCGGTTGGATCGAGTCGGGGCCGCTCGACGAGGAGTCGCGGATCGATCGCGCTGCGGCTCGGCGTGTGGTGCTGCGGCTCGCGCGCATGCTGCGCCCGCAACGCCGTGCGGTCCTCGTGGCGACCGGGCTGCTCGTGGTCCAGACCGCGGCCCTGCTCGCGGGCCCGCTCATCGTGCGCTGGGGCGTCGATGCGGGACTCGTCGGTCGCAACGGGCGAGTCGTCAACCTCGCGGCCCTCGCCTACCTCGTCGTCGCGCTGCTCGGCGCCGGGTTCGGCCGGGCCGTCATCTGGAGTGTGAGCCGGACCGGCGAGCAGTTCCTGCGGGGCCTGCGCACCCGGGTGTTCCGTCACCTCACCGGCCTCGACCTCGGGTTCTTCGAACGCGAGAAGACGGGCCGCCTCGTCGCCCGGATGACCTCGGACATCGATGCGCTCCAGGAACTCGTATCCCAGGGCCTCGTGATGTTCGTCCAGAACGTGCTGATCTTCGTCGGCACCCTCGTCGTCATCACGCTGCTGTCATGGGAGTTGACGCTCTGCACCATCGTCATCGTCCCGCCGCTCCTCGCCGCCAGCATCTGGTTCCGCAACCGCTCGAACTCCGCCTACCTGCAGGTGCGTGACTCGATCAGCAGCAACCTGTCCACGCTCCAGGAGGGGCTCGAGGGGGTGAGGGTCGTCCAGGCCTACGGACGCGAGGGCGGCTTCATCGAGCGGTTCGAGGCGACCAACGAGGCGCAGTACGAGGCGAACATCGAGACCGTCCGCATCGCCACCCGCTACTTCCCGATCGTCGAGTTCACGGGGGTCCTCGGGATCGCAGTGGTCGTCGGAGTGGGGAGCGTGCTCGTGGGGAACGACGCGCTCGAGGTCGGCACGGTGCTGGCGTTCGTGCTCTACCTCAGCAATCTCTTCGAGCCCATCCAGCAGTTGAGTCAGCTCTACAACACCCTGCAGTCGGCGGGCGCCGCGCTCGCCAAGATCTTCGGCCTGCTCGACACCCCGAACTCCGTCCCGGAGCGGCCGGGTGCCGTCGATCTGCCGCCGAGCGGGGCGCTCGAGGTGGCCGGGGTGACCTTCGCCTACGGCGGCGGTCCGCCGGACACCGACGGCGTCGAGCACCCGCTCGGCCCGACGGTGCTCGACGCCGTCTCCATCACGGTCGCACCGGGCGAGCGGGTCGCCCTCGTGGGTCCGACCGGCGCGGGCAAGTCCACGCTCGCGAAGTTGATGGCGAGGTTCTACGACCCACTCGCCGGTGACGTCTCGTACGGTGGGGTGTCGTTGCGGGACGCCACGCGAGTGTCGTTGCGCGAACGGATCGTCGTCGTGCCGCAGGAGGGGTTCCTGTTCGCCGGGACGCTCCGGGACAACATCCGGGTGGGGGATCCCGACGCGGACGACGCGCGCATCGAGGCCGCAGTCGATGCGCTCGGGCTGCGCGAGCACTTCGAGTCGCTCCCCGAGGGGCTCGACACCGAGGTCCGTGAGCGGGGTTCCCGCCTGTCGGCCGGGGAGAAGCAACTCGTCTCCCTCGCTCGCGCCGCCCTCGCCGACCCGACGGTCCTCGTGCTGGACGAGGCGACCTCCAACCTCGATCCGGGCACCGAGCTCGAGGTCGAGCGGGCGCTCGAGGCCCTGACCGAGGGTCGGACCGTCGTCGTGGTCGCGCACCGGCTCTCGACCGCGGCACGGTGCGATCGGGTGGCGGTCGTGGACGACGGGCGCATCCTCGAGCTCGGATCGCACGACGAACTCGTCGCGCTCGGAGGCCGCTACGCGACGCTGTTCGCAGCCTGGACGCGTTCGGCCTGATCCGGGGCCGGGTCGAACGCCACCACGGGGTCGAGTCGGTGCGCGAACCGGCGCAGGGTGCGGAGCACCGCGACGCCCACAGCGAGGATGATGAGCGCGTTCGCCAGCGCGCCGGCGGCGTCCCAGGCCAGCGAGGTCGCGACGTAGAAGGACCAGTACCGACGGAGGGTCTCGCCGAGTCCGAGACCTGGGGTCCAGGACAACGCCCCGCCGTCGCGTTGGAACGGCCAGAACCAGAGGTTGAGGATCGCGCCGTACGCGAACCCCCACACCCATCCGTACGCCGCGAGCACCAGGACCTCGACCCACGGACGCAGCCGTCGGGTTGCGAGTCCGAGGAACCCGGCGCCCGCGCCCATCCACCCGAGGGCGAGCGTCTGGAACGGGAGCCACGGTCCGATGCCCCCGGTGACGATCGCGCTCACCGCCATGGAGGTGAGTCCGAGCAGCAGACCGAAACGCGGCCCGAAGGCGGCGCCGGCCAGCACGATGAGGAAGAAGATGCCGCTGCCTCCGCCGGGCAGGTCGAGGAGGCGCAGCAGGCCCGCGCTCGCCGCGAGCACGCCCAGGA
>JBEAXD010000125.1:0-12410 GCA_041159995.1 Actinomycetota bacterium
AGGAGGAACTGCTGCGCGATGGTGCGCCGGGTGTGGCCGAGCGCCCGGCGGATGCCGATCTCGGTCGATCGCTGGATGACCGAGATCGACATGACGTTGGCGATGCCGATGCCGCCGACGATGATCGCGAGCAGGCCCATCGAGGCGACGATGAGCTGCAGCTGCTTGTCGGACTGCGCCGCGAGCTGGAGCGCCTCGGCCTGGATCTCGGTGCCGACCTCGTCGGGGCCGCCGAGCGAGATCGCCGTGCGGAGGGTGTCCGCCGTGGCCTGCTCGGTGCCGTCGGAGGACCGCACGTAGAGCTTCGTCGGCTGGATGTCCTCCTGGACGAAGTCGCGGTCCGCGGCCGAGAAGGGGATGAACGCCGCGTTGTCGAGGGTCGGATCGAGTTCGACCTTGCCGAGGATCCCGACCACGCCGTACGGCTTGCCCGCGAGGTCGATGGTGCGGTTCTCGCCCGGCAGGTACCCGATCTCGTTCGCGAGGCCCGAGCCGATCACCACGGTGCGGGAATCCATCTCGGCGTCGGCGCCGCTGATCCACCGTCCGCTCACCATGTCCACCTCGAGCACGAAGGGCAGCCGGGTGTCGGCGGCGAGCACCGGGATCGGGGTGGTCTCGTACTTCTGCCGGGCCTTCTCGTACGGGCTCACCGTGATGTCGGTGAGCTGCACGACCGCCGACACCTTCTCGACGGTCTCGACCTGTTCGGCGCGGTCGGCCGCGTCGACGGGCAACTTCGGTCGTTCGGAACCGAACGATGACGCCGCGGTCGCGGTGATGAGGTTCGTGCCGAGCTGGGCGACCTTGCGCTTGAGGTCGCCCTTGGCGGAGTCGGTCAGGCCGACCGCGGCGACGATCGCGGCGACACCGATGACCGGACCCATGAGGAGCAGGAGGGTGCGGACCTTGCGGGCGAGCAGGCCGCCGATGGCGACGCTGACGAGGTCGCGGAAGTTGCGCGAGATCACGCTCGCACCTTCCGGTCGTCGCCGACGATCTCGCCGTCGCGCATCGAGATCTTGCGGTCCGCCCGGTCGGCCACGCCGAGGTCGTGGGTCACGAGCACGACGGCCCGCTCCGGGGACCGGAGCGACTCGAAGATCTCCATGACGTTCTCGGCGTTGCGGGAGTCGAGGGCCCCGGTGGGTTCATCGGCGAGGACGATGATCGGGTCGGTCACGAGGGAGCGGGCGAGTGCGACGCGCTGCTGCTCACCGCCCGAGAGTTGCACGGGGCGGTGGTCCCAGCGCTGGCCGAGCCCGACGCGTTCGAGGGAGTCCATCGCCTTGTCGTGACGCTCCTCGGGCTTCATGCCGCGGTAGAGGAGCGCGGTCTCGACGTTCTGGAGGGCGGTGAGGTGCCCGATGAGGTGGAACTGCTGGAACACGAACCCGATGGTTCGTCCGCGCAGGCGCGTGCGGCTCGTGTCGTCGAGTGTGGTGATCTCCTCGCCCGCGATGCGGATCGATCCCGAGGACGGCAGGTCGAGGCAGCCCAGCAGGCCGAGCATGGTCGACTTGCCGGAGCCCGACGGCCCGACGATGGCCATGAAGTCGCCCGGCATGATGCGCAGGGAGACCTCGCGGAGCGCGTACACCTTGACCTCGTCGCCGTAGACGCGCGAGACGTCGGTGAGCTCGAGGAAGGGCTCGTCGCCCTCCGGCGTCGTCAGGCCGGGATCGGTCACTGGCCGGCGCTCGTGACGGAGACCACGACGAGCTCGTCGCCCTTGAGGCCCTCGGTGATCTCGACGTACTCGTCCTGGGCGAGGCCGAGCTCGACCTCGACCCGCCGGAGGCGTCCCTCGTCGTTCACGATCCGCACGAAGTTGCCGGAGCCGGACTTCAGGACGGCGGCGATCGGGACGGCGAGCACGTTCTTGCGCTCGGCCAGCGTGATGTCGATGCTCACGCTCGCGCCGTCCACGTTCGGCAGGTCGCCGGTGGCGGACACGATGCCCTCGTAGACCTCCGACTTGTCGGAGCCGACGGTCGCGGAATCGTCGAGCGACGTGATGATGCCCGGGTACTGCGTGCCGCCGGCCTCGAGCTGGATCTGGGCCTCCATCCCGAGCTCGACCTTGGCCCGCTCGGTGCCCGACAACTTGAGCTTCACGCTGATGGCCGGCTCGGTGAGGTCGAGCACGGGCGAACCCTGCAGCACGAACTCGCCGGCGTCGACCGCGACCGTGCCGACCCGGGCGGGCCAGTTCGCGACGATCATGTCGGAGGGGTAGAAGATCACGTCGTCGGAGAACGTGCGCATCGGGATCGTGACGCTCGAGGTCCCGGCCCGCATGATCACGATGCCCGAGAGCACCTGGTAGTCCTGGCCCGGGGTCGCCGAGCCGCCGACCTGGAAGTTGATCGTCGTGTCCTCGACCATCGGCTGGTTCGCGGTGATCGTGAACGTGGTCGTCCCACCCTCACGGACCGAGCCGCCGCCCGAGATGTTGAGCTCCGGGACGTCACCGGACTCCACGGTGATCGAAGCCTGGGCGGGCGAACCGATCTGGTACGGCTGCGGGTTGATGTCCGGATCGGGAACGATCGTCGCGGTCAGGATCTCATCCGGCTCGACGTCGTCGTCCGTCCGAGGCGTGATGGTGAAGGTGGTCTCGGTCTGCCCCGCCCCGAGGGTCACGTAGTCCTCGGGCAACGGGCGGTAGTCGTCCTCGACGGTCATCGACCCGCCGAGGTTCACGAAGATGTCCAGGCCGCGGTTGAGTTCGAGGGTCGAGGTCAGTCGGAAGGTCGCGCCCTGCCCCTCGTTGACCTTGGCGGAATCGGCCGAGATCGTGATGACCGGCGTACCCGTGTCGTCATCCTCGATGGTGACGGTCGCACGGTCGGTCGGGCCGACGACGAAGTTCGGGTCGTTGCCGAACTGCACCTGGAGCACGACCGTGATCTCCTCGTCCTCCTCGACGATGCGGTCGTCGAAGATCTCGGTGCAGAACTGCTGCGAGGTCTGCCCGGCGAGGATCGTCACGTCGCCCTCGAGGGTCTTGTAGTCGCCGTCGCGGGCGCTGTCGGCCCCTCCGGCATCCCCCTGGATCTGCAGCGGGATCACCGTGTTGCGGGAGGGCGCGACGTCGGCGTTCACGGTCCAGCACGCCGTATCGCCACCCGGGTTCTCCTGCACGATCGGCGTGCTCGTCGCGATCTCGATGATCGGCTTCTCGGGGGTGCCGACGCGTCGGAACGCGGCGAGGGAGGCCTGCACCCGGCCGCGCCGAGCCGGCGCGATCGGACCCACTCGGGTCGACGGGTCGGTGCTCACCGAGGAGGCGGTCGAGAGGATGGTCGCCACCGCCGACCCGCGACGCCCGGTGCGGTACCCCGCGCTGTTGCCGGTGATCGCGATCTGGACCGTCTCGTCGGTCTCGGGCTTCGCACCCCCGTAGCCGTACTTGTTCTGCCAGCGGGCGAGGGCGGAGCGGGTCTGCTCGGTGTAGGTGCGGTCCACCCGACCGGGGCTGAACCCGTCGGCCGCGAGGATCCGTTCGAGCTGGAGCACGTCGGGGCCGTCGGAGCCCACGTCGAGCGTGCGGAAGAACGAGAAGTCCCCGGGCACGGCCACGGCGGCCCGGCCGTCGAGCGCGAACGGCACGTCGCCGACGTTGACCTCCTGGCCGTCGTCGACATTCATCTCGCTGACCCGACCGTCGGTCGGGGCGTTGATGGTCTGGGTCTTCTCGCGACGGAGCTCCCCGTTGACCGAGAGGATGTCGGCCAGCGTCTGGCGCGACACGGGCTGCGGCGTGATGGCCGACTCCTTCGCCGACTCACCGCCGCACCCGGCGAGCAGCCCGACGGTGAGGGTGAGGGCGCCGAGGACGGCGAGGGGACGGTGCGACATGGAGGGGGCTCCTGGTCAGTTGTCGTCGAACAGCCCGTTCTGGGCCGAGCACTGGTTGAGGTCACGACTGTTGATCGTGCCGTCGGGGGATGAGAACTGCGTCGGTGTGATGAGGCCGATCTCGTTGGTCGTGGTCTCCACGGTCCATCCGCGCTTCTCGAGGCAGGGCTTGAGCTTGAGGAAGCCCTTGTTGCGCTCCTTCACCTGCTTGGGCGAGAGCTTGGTGCGGACGCTCTGGAACTCCTGGAGGATCTGGATGATCCCGGTGCGCGATGCACACTTCGACAGGATCGACACGTACTCGGGATCCTGGAACGCCGGGTTCGAGCGGTCGAGGAGGTTGCCGCGCACCTTCTCGCCGTTCGCGGTCAGGCAGGACGAGAAGTTCGCGTAGGCCTCGAAGAGGCGCTGCTCGACCGGCCGGTTGTCGACGTTCTGGGGCACGTCCCCGGCCGCACCGGTGCCGGTGCCGACCGGCTGACCCTTGGCGGCGCGCGCCTTGTACTGCTTGACCTGCTTCGGGGTGAGGACCTGCACGTCCTCCGGGGTGCGGACGACGACGCTCGTCGACGCCGAGCCTCCGCAGGCGCCCAGCACGAGGGCTGCGGTGACCACGAGGCCCCCGGCTGAGCGTCGTCCTCGTTGCGTTGCCATGGTGCACGGCCCCCCGGGTGCCCAGTGATGGTCGGGGGACCTTACCGGGCCGGGCCGGCGGATCTCCATCGCCCGGGTCAACCGGTGGTCCGGGAACGAGCACGGGCCCCGGAGCGCTCGTGTGCGCCCCGGGGCCCGTGCGACGGACCGGTGGTGACCGGGATCAGCCGTCGATGAGGTTCGACGGCGTGAACGAGGCGGTCTCGCCGTTGAAGTCCTGGAGTTCGCTGATGCTCGTGAAGTACCCGGCCGAGATCGAGTACTGGACGAGGGTGAAGTTCTCACCGAGGAACCAGTCGTTCTTGATGTTCGACACGAACTCGGCGCCGTCCGGCATGAGGCCGAGGCCCTCCATCGTGGTCGTGCGGGCCGCCTCCATCACCGCGAGGCGGTTCAGGGCCTTCGACGACTCGAGGATGTGCTGGAGTGCGGCGCCGGCGGTCCACCCGTAGGCGACGATGCCGTTCGTGGGGTCGGTCGTCGACTCGCCGTACTGCGCGATCTTCTCCTTGTAGAGCTTCATCGCAGCGTTCTCGGCGAGATCGGGGTTGGCCGGGTCCATGAGCGGGGAGACGCTCATGACGCCATCGCCGGCCTCACCGGCGATGGTCATGAGGGTCTTCGAGGTGCAGGTGCCGGACATGTAGGTCATCGGCTTCCAGCCCGAGGCCGCGACGTTCTTGAGCGCGTCGGGGCAGGCGAGCAGGGTCGCACCGAGGACGAGGACGTCGGCCTTCGTGGCCGCCAACGTGGTCACCTGCGACTTGGTGTCCGGGGTCTCGGGGTCGTACTGCGCGACCTTCACGACCTTGAGCTTCGTGCCCTTCACGAGCGAGGCGAGCGTCTCCGAGTACGCCGCACCGAAGTCATCGTTCGCTCGGAGCACCGCGATGGTGGCGTCGGGCTTCTCGTCCTGGAGGTAGTCGACGAGCGCCTTCATCTCGTCCGGGTAGGGCACGAGGAAGGTGCCGAGCAGCCACGGGTAGTCGCGGTTGCCCCAGGCCGGGGAGCCGGTGGCGGCGAGCAGGTTCGGCACGCAGGCCTCGTTGACCGCATCGCGGATGGCGAGGTTGTTCTTCGTGCCCACCACGTTGAAGAGGCCGAAGACCTCCTCGTCGAGGAGCGACTGCACGTTCGCGACCGTCTTGGCCGCCTCGTACGCGTCGTCCTTGGCGACGAGCTCCACCTTGTACTTCTTGCCCGCGACCTCGACACCGCCGAGCTCGGTGTTCATGTACTCGAGGTACGCCTGCGATCCGGCGAGGATCTCCTTGAACGCGGAGTAGATGCCGGACTGCGGGAGGCTCGTGCCGAGGGTGATCGTGTCGCCCTCCACCGTGACCTCCGACGGATCGGTCGGGCACTGGGAGGTGTCGATCGCGCTCGACGAGGAGCCGCCACCGCCCCCGCCGTTGTCGTCGCTGCGGCCGCCGCCGCACGCCGCGAGGACGAGGGCGAGGACCGCGAGCAGCGCGGTGATCGTGATGAACCGGCCGGACCGGCCGGTAGTGGGTCGATGCATGGTGCTTCCTTTCGTGGATGGTGCGAGGAGATCAGGGACCGACGGACGCGCCGAGCGGCTCGGCGGTGCTGCGGCGACGGGTGGCGATGCGGTGGAGCAGTCGGCGGAACCCTCCGACGATGCCGTCGGGGAGGAAGTACATCAGCACGATGAGCATGATGCCGAAGATCGCGGGTGACAGCACCTCCTTGCCGCTGAGGAAACCGGACAGGAAGGGCGGATCTGCGACGAACTCCGTCGTCCGCTCCTGGATCATGACGACGAGGAACCCGCCGATGAGTGGACCGAACACCGTCGCTGTCCCGCCGATCACCACGGCGACGAGGAACAGGATCGACAGGTTGAAGGTCCCGATCTTCTCGGCGTTCGCGATGCCGGTGACCTGGACGGACAGGGCACCGGCCACGCCGGCGTACAGGGCGCTCAGGGCGAACGCGAGCACCTTGGTGCGGGCGAGATCGACGCCGACGGTGGTGGCCGCGGCCTCGTGGTCACGCACCGCGATGAGGGCACGTCCGAACCGACCGCGCACGATGAGCCACACGCCGAGCAGGAGCGCGAGCGAGACGGTGAGCGCCAGGTAGAAGCCCCACTGGTCCGGCTGGAGACCGCCGGGCATCCAGTCGGGCGCGCGCAGCGAGGCCGAGGGGACCCGGACGAGGTTGGTGCCACCGACCCCGCGCACGAACTTCTTCGTGAGGTCGGGGAACACGACCGCGAGGCCGAGGGTGACGAGCGCGAGGTAGAGGCCCTTGACCCGCAGTGCCGGGATGCCGACGGCGACCCCGACCACGAACGCGAGTGCGGCGGCCACGGGGAGGGTGGCGAGCAGCGACCAACCGTGGTCGTTCACGAGGATCGCGGTCGTGTACGCGCCGATGCCGAAGAACGCGCCGTGACCGATCGACACCTGCCCGTTGTACCCGGTGAGGAGGTTGAGCCCCATGGCCGCGATCCCGAAGTAGATCGCCGTGGTCCAGAGTCGGACGTCGGCCGGTGCCTGCTGCTGCGGGAACCACAGGAGGTACCCGAGGATGACGATGCCGATGACGGCACCGACGATGCGCCGCTGGCGCCGTGCGCGCTCGGCCATCACACCCGCTCGACCTTCACGTGCCCGAACAGGCCCTGCGGCCGGAGGAGCAGCACGCAGAGGATGAGCCCGAAGGGGACGATGATCTCGATGCCGGCGAGTGCCGGGACGTACTGGCGCGTGAGGGCGTCGGCGATGCCGATGATGAGTCCGCCGACGACCGCCCCGATCGGACTGTCGAATCCGCCGAGTGCGACACCCGCGAAGGCGAACACGAGGATCCCCTGCATCGACCCGGCGGTCAGGCCGCTCGTGGTCGGCACGACGAGTGCGCCGGCGAGGCAGCCGAGCGCGGCCGCGAGGCCCCAGCCGAGCATGAGCATGGTCGCCGCGGACACGCCGAGCAGCCGGGCGGAGTCGGCGTTCGATGCGACCGCGCGCAGGGCGAGGCCGACCTTCGTGCGCTGGAGCAGGGCCCACAGGAGCAGGCACTCGACCGCGAGCACCCCGATGAGCACGAGGGTGTCGGATCGGAGGCTCACCCCACCGATGAGCCAGTTGCGGTCCGGATAGGCGCGCGGCAGGGCCTTGGCCTCCACCCCGAAGAACAACTGCGCGAGCGCGTTGAACGCGAGGAAGAGCCCGATCGTCACGATGACGAGCACGAGCGGGGAGGACTGCTCGAACGGGCGGATGACGATCCGCTCGATGAGGGCACCGCCGATGAACGCGAGCGTCATCGAGACGATGATGGCGAGCCAGACCGGGAGCCCCATCCGAGCGAGCTCCCAGGTGACGTAGGTGGAGAAGAGCGCCATCTCGCCCTGCGCGAAGTTGAGGATCCCCGTGGTGCGGAAGATCAGGACGATGGCGAGACCGAGCGACGCGTAGATGACGCCGTTCTGGATCCCGTTCATGATCTGGCTCAGGAAGACGGTCATCAGATCCCCAGGTACGCCTTGCGGACATCGTCGTTGCCCGCGAGTTGGGCCGCAGTCCCCTCGACGACGATCTCACCGGTCTCGAGCACGTAGCCGCGGTTCGCGATGGCGAGGGCGAGGGTCGCGTTCTGTTCCACGACGAGCATCGAGGTGCCGAGGTCGCGGTTCATGTCACCGAGGGTGCGGAACAGTCCCTGGGTGATGATCGGAGCGAGTCCGAGGGAGGGTTCGTCGAGGAGCACGAGGCGCGGTCGGGCCATCATCGCCCGGGCGATGGCGAGCATCTGCTGCTCGCCGCCGCTCATGCCGCCGGCCTGCTGCTGTCGTCGCTCGGCGAGACGCGGGAACATCGCGTACCAGCGGTCGATGTCGGCGGCCACCTCCTTGTCCCGGCGGGTGTAGGCCCCGAGCCGGAGGTTCTCCTCGACCGTGAGGTCCGTCACGGTGCCGCGACCCTGGGGGACGTGGGCGACGCCGGCCTGTGCGACCTGCTCGGGGCGGGCGCCGGCGATCGAGCGCCCGTCGAAGGTGACCTCGCCCGAGGTCTCGACCATGCCACTCAGGGCCCGGAGCGTGGTCGTCTTGCCCGACCCGTTCGCGCCGAGGATCACGACGACCTCGCCCTCGTCGACGTGGAAGTCGATGCCGCGCAGGACCTCGACCGGTCCGTAGCCGGCGCGCAGTGCACGCACCGTGAGGAGGCTCACGCGCCCTCCCGGTCGTCCGGGTGTCCGAGGTAGGCCTCGATGACCCGCGCGTCGCCGCTGATCTCGGCGGGCGTGCCCTCGGCGATCTTCGATCCGAAGTCGAGCACCACGATCTTCTCGGAGATCGCCATGACCATCTGCATGTGGTGCTCGACGAGCAGCACCGACATCTCGAGTTCGCGGTGGAGCTCGCGGACGAGTTCGGCGAGCTCGTCGACCTCCGAGTGCGTGAGGCCGGCCGCCGGTTCATCGAGCATGAGCATGCGCGGCCGCGACGCGAGTGCGCGGGCGAGCTCGACCCGCTTGAGCGTGCCGTACGGGAGTCCGGCGGCATGGTGCGGCGCGAGGTGCGCCAGGCCGAGTCGCTCGAGGATCTCGAGGGCCTGACGGCGGCGCTCGTGCTCCCGTTCGCGCTTGGCGTGGGCGCCGAGCATGACGTTCTCGAGCACGGTCAGCGCGGGGAACAGCGCGAGGTTCTGGAACGTGCGGGTGATGCCGTGCGTCGCGATGCGGTGGGCGGGCTCACCGAGGAGGTCGGTGTCGCCGAACCGGATCGAGCCCGCCGTCGGCTCGTAGAGCCGACTCACGCAGTTGAAGAGGGTCGTCTTGCCGGCCCCGTTCGGTCCGATGAGGGCGCAGATCTGTCCCTCCTCGACGGTGAACGAGAGATCGGCGAGGGCGACGATGCCGCCGAACTCGACCCGGACCTCGTCGACCGTCAACCGCGCTGGCGCGCCCGCCCCCGTCACGGGGTGGAACCTACCCGGGGTTCCGGGGGGCCGCTCGGGACCGTGCGAGCGCACCGGGCGCGGCCGGGCGCGCCGTGGATCACCCGATCGAGATGATGAAGTACGCGGGGTTCGCGCTCGAGCTCACGGTGTAGGGCCGCTTCGAGTCGAGGTCGAGCACCCAGGCCATGTCGCCCGCGGTGTTGGTCTGCACCGTGGCCCGCAGCACGTGGTTGAGCGTCTTCGGGATGATGACGTTGTTGCCGGAGTAGGCCTGGGGGTCGTTCGGGTCGCCGAGGGTGGCGCCGGTGAACGTGACGACGAGGGGGGTGCCCTCGATCGTGATGGGCTGGCCCTCGGTGTTCGTGAACGGCCCGGCCGCGTACTCGACCGAAGCGTTCGGCGTCGCCGGCGTGAAGTCGAACCGGATCGTGTCGATGCACCCGCTGGCCTTCGGCACCACGCCCTGGAGGGTGGCGACCGCGGTGGAGGCTCCGCCCGGGGTCTCGGTGGGATCCGTCGTGCCCGAGAACGGGCATGACGTGGTGGAGGTCGTACCCGTGCCGCCGCCGCCGGCGTCGTCGCTCGAGGAGCAGCCGAGGGGAACGAGACCCATCGCCACCGCGCCGATCACGATCGCCGTCCTCCGGATGACCCGCATCACACCCCGTTTCGTCGACCACCGGACGCCGACGAACCTAGCGCCCCCGACGAGCCCGCACGGGTGAGGTTCGGGTGGCAGAGTCTGCGGCCATGAGCGACGCATGCTGCGGTCCCGGCCGCGACGCGGGGTCCGTCGGATCGGACGGCGACCGGGTGGCCGCCGCGCGTTCCGCGGCCGATGCGTCCGCCGCGCCCGGGGCGGCCCGCCCGACCCTCCTCGCGCTCCCCGGCGGCTCGTTCTGCATGGGCAACCCGCGGGACGACGCGTACCCGGCCGACGGTGAGGGTCCGGTGCACGAGGTGGTGCTGTCCCCGTTCCGGATCGCACGGGATCCCGTCACGAACGACGAGTTCGCCGCGTTCGTGGACGCGACCGACCACCGGACCGAGGCCGAACGGTTCGGTTGGTCCTTCGTGTTCGCCGGGCACCTGCCCGACGACTTCCCGGACACACGCGGCGTGGTCGGCGCCGAGTGGTGGCGGCAGGTGTACGGCGCGACCTGGTGCACGCCCGAGGGTCCGCAGTCCGATCTGGTCGGCCGGGGCCGTCACCCGGTCGTCCACGTGTCCTGGTCCGACGCGGTCGCGTACTGCTCCTGGGCCGGCTACCGCCTCCCCACCGAGGCCGAGTGGGAGTACGCGGCCCGCGGCGGCCTCGTCGGATCGCCGTTCCCGTGGGGCGATGACCTCGAACCCGGCGGCGAGCACCGGATGAACGTGTTCCAGGGCGACTTCCCGGCGGGCGACACCGGGGCCGATGGGTGGACGGGACCGGCGCCGGTCGGCACGTATCCCCCGAACGCGTACGGCCTCCACGACATGACCGGCAACGTCTGGGAGTGGTGCGCGGACTGGTTCGACCGCGAGACGTACGCGTCGGGTGACCGCGTCGATCCGCAGGGCCCGGGCGCGGGCGATCGGCGCGTGATGCGGGGCGGCTCCTACCTGTGCCACGCCTCCTACTGCCGGCGGTACCGCGTCGATGCACGCAGCGCGAACACCCCCGACGCGAGCGTCGGCAACCTCGGCTTCCGGGTCGTCGCCGACCTCTGAGCGTCCGACCACCCGGACTCCCCCCGCGCGCCCGCACGGTCGACCTGGGCCCTCCGGCCCCCCGATCGTCCGCGGTCCGCGCCCGCGCGGGTCCTAGGTCCCGGGACCTCGGTCCCACCGGCGCGTCGTCCCGCGGGGCTTCGCACAACGCCGCATCAACTCGGTCCCGCACGCTGGAGCGCGTGGGGTGGATCCGCCGAAACCCCTGGTGTCCGCAACGACTACCAGGAAGAAGGCGACCGCCATGGGCCTCGCTCGCAAGCACATCATCCGCACCACCGTCGCAGTCGCCACCATCGCCGCGATCGCCGCTCCGGCCCTCTCCGCCGGTGCCGCGTGGAGCGGCCCGACCGTCAAGGTCACCAGCCCCGCCATGGGCGCCACCGTCAGCGGCGCCGTCACCCTCGTCAGCGACGGGGGCGAGGGCACCTACGGGACCTGGACCCCGGCCACCGTGACCTTCCAGATCGACGGCGTGAACCTCGGCAACGCCACCCGCACGGCGGCCGGCTGGTCGTTGGTCTGGGACTCCACCCGGGTCGGCGACGGCTTCCACCAGATCGCAGCGACCGCCTCCGGCGCCAAGGGCCGCTCCTACCGCTCCCCGGCCGTCAACGTGACGGTGGCCAACTCGGTTGGTGGGGCGACGGTCGTCACCACCACGACGACGGCCCCCCCGGCCACGACGACGACCACGGCGCCGCCGACCACGACGACGACCGTGCCGGCCTCCCCGGTCACCCGCTACTCGGGTTGGCTCGGCACCGGCCAGACCGGTGGTCCGAAGTCGATCACCGACGCGATCAACGACGCCCCGAACACCCACGCCGGGCTCGCCCGGGTCGAGGCGACCGTCCCCTACCAGGGCAACTGGAACTACACCCGGTACGACGGGATCCTCGCCGCGGCGAAGGCCAAGGGCGTCCAGGTGATGTACCTCTTCGACTACACGCCCCAGGAGCTCTTCCCGACCTACAACGGCGCAGTGGTCAAGGACCTGTGGGGTGGCTCGAGCCCCTCCACCACGATCCACTCCTTCCCGCGTGACCCGGCCCTCCAGGACAAGTGGGTGGCCTACGCGATGAAGCTCGTCGACTACAGCGAGGCCCGGTACCCGGGTGTGGTCGGAGCGATCGAGTGGGGCAACGAGCCCAACGGCTGGGAGTTCGGCAGCCAGCACGCCCAGTACCCGGTGAAGCCGACCGAGTACGCCTCGCTCCTCGGGAAGGCGCACACCGCCCTCAA
>JBEAXD010000134.1:0-3290 GCA_041159995.1 Actinomycetota bacterium
GCCGGGACGGCCACCCGTTCCGTCAACGGGAACGCCTGCAGATGCTGCGTCTCGTCCGGATCGCCGCCCGCATGCTCGCACTCCTGCCGCCGCCCGACTGAGGGGTCGGCGCCACCGGCGACCCCCGGGTCGGATCCGGTGCGTCCCCGTCGGTACGGTGCGATCCGTGACCGTCGGCATCGTCGCCCTCACCCGGGACCTCCGGGTCCACGACCACCCGGCGCTGGCCGCTGCGGTCGCCGAGCACGACGCCGTCGTCGTCCTGTTCGTCGTCGACGAGCGCGTGGCCGAGGTCGGCTTCCGGCCGGCCAACCGCGCGGCGTTCCTCGTCGAGTCCCTGGCGGATCTCGATGCATCGTTGCGGGATCGCGACAACGCGCTCGTCGTCCGACGCGGCGTGTGGCAGGACGAGATCCTGCGCGTCGCCGCCGCGACCGGTGCGACCGTGATCCACTGCTCGGACGATGTGAGCGCGTTCGCTCGGGGTCGGATCGAACGCCTCCGCGCCGCCGCGAGCGGGGTGGGTGTCGAGGTGCGCACCCACGACGGCGTGACCGTGCTGCCCGCGGGGGCCGTACGCCCCACCGGTGGGGATCACTTCAAGGTCTTCACCCCGTACTACCGACAGTGGCTCGAGGCGCCGTGGCGGCGCGTGGCGCCGACCCCGAAGCGGATCCCGGCGGTCGAGGGCCTCGAGTCCGGCGGTCTGCCGACGTTCGCGGAACTGGTCGACGGCCCGACCTCACCGGCACGCGTCGCGGGTGGCGAGACCGCGGCCCGGGCCCGGTTCACCGCGTGGCGACGCTCCGGGCTCGCCGGGTACGGCGACGCGCACGACGACCTCCCGGGCGCCGCGACCTCGCAACTCGCGCCGTACCTGCACCTCGGGTGCCTGTCCCCGCTCGAACTCGCGCTCGGGGCGCAGGGGCGCGCCGGCGCCGAGCCGTGGGTCCGACAGTTGTGCTGGCGCGACTTCTACCACCAGGTCCTCGCGGCTCGGCCCGACGCGTCCTGGGCCGACTTCAAGCACCGCAACGATCCGTGGATCGAGGACGCCGCCGGCCTCGCCGCGTGGCAGGAGGGCCGCACCGGCTTCCCCGTCGTCGATGCCGCGATGCGCCAGCTCCTCCACGAGGGGTACATGCACAACCGGGCTCGCATGATCGTGGCCTCGTTCCTCACCAAGGATCTCGGCATCGACTGGCGGGTCGGCGCTCGCCACTTCCTCAGGTGGCTGACCGACGGCGATCTCGCCAACAACAACCTCAACTGGCAGTGGACCGCGGGCACCGGCACGGACACGAACCCGCACCGCATCTTCAACCCGACGGTGCAGGGCCAGCGCTTCGATCCGAAGGGCGTGTACGTCCGTCGGTACGTGGCCGAACTCGCCGAGGTACCGGGTGGCGGAGCGGTCCACACGCTCGGACCGCTCGAGCGCGCCGCGGTCGGGTACCCCGAACCGATCCTCGATCACCACGAGGCGATCGCCGAGTACCGCGCCCGCCGCGGCGTCTGACCCGACGCACCCGGCGATCGCCTGGCCTCGACCCGTGACCGAGATCCGCGCCGGAACGCCGGACGACCTGCGCGCCATCGCACGCGTCCTCGCCGATGCGTTCGAGGACTCACCCGTCACCCGCTGGATCGTGCCCGGCCGGCGGCTGCGGCCGACCGCGCTGCGGGCCTTCTTCGGCTCGGGCGCCCGCGACGCGCTCGGCCACGGCCGGGTCTGGGTCGCCGAGGACGGGAGTCGGATCGTCGGCGCCGCCGTGTGGCTGCCACCCGGGTCCTACCCGATGTCCACCCGCCGGGAACTGCGGACCGCGATCCCGGTGCTCGGGTTGCTCCCGATCGCGCCGCGCACGCTGCGCCGGGCCCTGCAGTACCAGGCTGCGGTCACGCGGGTGCACCCCCGGGTCGAGCACTGGTACCTCGTGTCGATCGGGGTCGCGGCCGAGCGCCGCGGCTCGGGCCTCGGCACCCGGCTGCTGGCTCCGGGGCTCGCCGCCGCCGACGCCGAGGGACTGCCCTGCTACCTCGAGACCGAGAAGGAGCGGAACCTGCCGTTCTACGCGCGCCACCGCTTCGACGTGTCGCTCCACCTGCCCGAGCCGGTCCCGACCGCGCCGCAGGTGTGGTGCATGGAGCGGCCGGCCGGCTGAACGGATCGCCGCGGCACGCCGATCAGACGTCGACGCTGGAGGCGACGAACCGTTCGAGCTGCCGCAGGTTGCGGCACTCGAACACCCCGTCGCAGTGGATGCCGTACTCGCCCACGATGGAGTCACCGGTGTTCCAGTAGCCCTTCGGCTCCGGGTTGAGCCAGAACATCTTGCGGGCCCGTTCCCGGATCTCCTTCAGCACCGCGGCCTGGGACGCGTGGTAGTTGTTCCGCGCGTCACCGAGGATGATGACCGTCGTCTTCGAGGTGACCTCGCGCAGGTGCCGGTCCCGGAAGATCTCGAACGCGTGGCCGTAGTCGGAGTGACCGTCGACCCAGACCACATCGGCCTCGGTGTTCACCCGGTGCACGGCCTCGGTGATCTCGTCGGCCTCGTCGAAGAACCGCGTGACCTCGTCGATGCCGTCGATGAAGACCCACGACCGGACCTTCGAGAACTGCCCGGCCATGGCGTACACGAACTGCAGCGTGAACCGCGCGAAGGATGCGACCGATCCCGAGATGTCGGCGATGACGAAGATGTCGGGCTTCGAGGGGCGGGGGTTGCGGAACTTCGGTTCGGCCGGCACACCGCCGTAGGAGAGCGAGTGCCGCACGGTCCTCCGGAAGTCGAGCTGGCCCCGCCGCCGTCGCTTGCGGCGCTGGGCGAGACGCGCCGCGAGCGCCCGGGTGAGCGGCTCGATCGCGCGTTGGAGCTGGTGCATCTCCTCACGGGAGGCGTGCATGAACTCGACGTCCTCGGGCAGCGGCTTGCGCAGCGTGCGGGCCATCGCCTCCACGCCCCGATCGGCGACGAGGCGCCGACGGATCTCGGCCTCCACCATCTCCCGGAACCGTTTGATCCGAGTCTGCTGCTCCTCGGCGGCGAACCGCTCGGCGAGCGGGTCGTCCTCCGGCACCTGCCCCGCCTCCTGCGCCGCGGCCATCATCCGGGCCTGCAGCGCGTCGAGGTCGAGCTGCCGCAGCGTGCGGTAGAGGTAGTAGGTCCCACCGACCGGGCGACCCGGCTCCATGCCCGCGAACCTCGTGACCGCCATGGCCGCCAGGTTGCGCTGCATCTGCTCGTCGGCCCGCATGAGGGCCTGCATGAGCATCAGCAACGAGG